>JARLHD010000403.1 GCA_031292435.1 Ignavibacteriaceae bacterium | reverse complement strand
GGAATGCCTACCAACGCTACATTTACGCCATCCCTCATTGTTTTTCCAAACGAATATGTCTGCAATAATAAATTTATTTCTGATTGTATATTATCAATTCGTTTGATTAATTCACTATTTTCTATGAACTTTACATCTTCTTCGGCAAAATCTAATTCCAATTCAACAAAAGATGAAATATTCAATAAAAGAGTTTTTAGTTCATCAACTTTTCTCGACAAAAGTCCATTCAATTGGTTTCTTGCCCCTCTTAAGGAAGCTTCCGTGTGAGATGCAATTACATCAGCTACAGCTTCGGCCTGTGTAAGATCCATTCTGTTATTAAGAAATGCTCTTTTTGTAAACTCTCCTGGCTCTGCCAATCTAATATTATTCCTTGTAAGAAGCTCCAATATTTTATTTGCAATAAGTGGATTTCCGTGAGTACTAATCTCAACTAAATCTTCACCAGTGTATGAATTGGGTGCCCTGAAAATGGATACAAGCACGTCATCCACAATTTCATCAGAATCAAATATCTTACCATAATGAATCGTGTGAGATTTACATTTCCCAAGTTTCCCTTTACCATTAAATATGTTATCTACAGTTATTATTGAGTTCTCCCCACTTACCCGTATTATTGAGATCGCTCCAAATCCTAATGGGGTTGCCAATGCTGCTATCGTATCTTCTTTTTGAACCATAATAATTAAAAATTGATTCGCAAAAATAAACATAAAACCATGTATTAACAATCCTTAAAAATAAACTCTAAATGACAGTGATTATGTAAAAATTGTCATATTTAATGTAAATTATTCCAACTTGTCTGCCAAAATGGCGTATGTTCATAATTTTGGTTTAATTACAGTAACTATTTATATAATAAGCAATTATAAAGAAAATAATATGCGGCATAAATATTGTTTGTGTCATTACGTCAGGTTAGTAAATAAACTAAATTGGAGGAAATAATTATGGCAATCGTAAGATGGAATCCCATGAGGGATTTGGTGAGCATGGAAAGAGAATTCAATAAAATATTTAATTCTCTTGAAAGAAAATTTAACTTCGGTGATGGCGACGGCGAAAATCAGGAATTTGAAAATGCTGTTTGGATGCCGATGACTGACATTATGGAAGACGATAATAAATATTATCTAAATATAGATCTTCCGGGTATTAAAAAAGAGGATGTTAAAATAAATTATTCTAACGGACTTCTTAGTATAAGTGGTGAACGTAAACAGGAAACTGTAGAAAAGAATGCCAGGTTCCATCGTGCTGAAAGATCTTATGGAAAATATTATAGGTCTTTTACTCTTCCGCAAAAGATTAAAGAAAATGAGATTGATGCTGAGTTTAAAGATGGTCAGTTAAAGATCTCTATTCCAAAATCTGAAGATGCAAAACCGAAACAACTTGAAATAAAAGTTAAATAATTGTTGATTTTACTTCGGATTGGATCACGTTTCGGAATTTATGGAAAGGGT
>JARLHD010000402.1 GCA_031292435.1 Ignavibacteriaceae bacterium | reverse complement strand
TTCCTTTATTAATTGTGCTAAATTATTTTCGTTTTCCATTTTTTGAATAAAATTATTTGTTAAAATATTCTACTTAGGTTTAATTCAATAAAACAATTCAATGAATATACCCTATCGGGTATATTTTAATCTGTTATTAGCAAATATATACCCTATCGGGTATAATGTCAAGGATTAATGGAAATAATATACCCTATCGGGTATATTGTCAAAGAATGTTCATTTCCTTACAAGCAGAGGGTCAAATTAAATTCAAAAGGAAAATATTTTTCAAATAAGTTCATGGAATGTTTTTGAAATAAATGTTTTACTCTTCTCTCCCTGCTTTCCTCAACCATTCCCCCCATAACATCCCTCCCCAGCGTCAAACACTTTCCGCTCTTTCTCTCCTCCTCAGTTCCTAACATGCTATCATGCACTTTCTTCTTCTTCCGCTCCCTGCTTTTCGCCATGTCTGCCTTCTCCTTTCGCTTTCTGCATATCGCATCTACGTAAGCAAGACTCATTTTATTATATTTTACCCCTTCCCTAAATGCAAATTCTACAGCATTAAAATCGTATTTGTTTGTATGCTCATTATCTGGTTTATTTATAATAGGGATAGTAAAGATTTTAGTGAAGCAGTAAAATTAGGTCGTAAGAATTCAAAGGCAGAATGATAGTGGGATTATTTGAGGGATACAAGAATCAATTTAACTATCTTTTTTAATTTCGGTATTTCATTAATACAAACGTCAAATACTATATCGCTGTTTAGATCAAAGTAATGATGAGAAAGAATATCTCTCATTGCCATCGCTTTCTTCCATTCAAATTCTGGATATTTTTTAGGCAGCAATTTTTTAGTAATTTTATCCAGATTTTTTATACTCTCACCAAGAGCGATCAACTGCATACAGATTGAATCAAGCCTCTCTAAGTTCCTATCATTTTTTAGAAAATCTTCGGATGCATTAATCGTCTTCATTCTCCTTCCTATCGTATTAATAGAAGACAAAATTTGCTTTAAGATTTCAATTAGTAATTCATGATCAGGCATAGATTCCATTCTCAGCAATTTGCTTTTTTAAGTATTGATTCATCGATTTTCTGATTACTACCAAATCAACCTTCTTATGAAATAATTTTTCAACATCCTCCTTAATACCTATCAAATCAAACATTCGTATCGGTTCAAGACGCAAAAAAATATCAAGATCGCTTTTCTTTGTTGAAACTCCCGTTGCATATGAACCAAAAATACCAATCTCTTTAATAACATCCTTGTATTCAGAGTTTGATTTGTATCTTCTTAATGCTGAAATAATATTTTTTTTGTCCATTCTGGATTGTACCACTTTAATAATCGGTTAGCGCAGAATAATTATACCTAAATATATCAATTGAAGAGTCGATATTCAACAAATCTAACTCCCGAAATACATCTCCTCCAAAGTAAATTATGAATATCCTTATTTCACCCTCCACCCACAGCTTTCCTGAAACCATTTTCTCCTTTCTTCCCCAATAGTCAAAATTAAAAAACAGGTAAGTTGATTTTTTTATCCTTTTCGCAATTTTGATTTTTAGATTGGCTTTGCCCCTCTTTCGCGGTGATTATGTTGTCACCCTGCTTTCTTAATACTTCCCGTATACTGCCTCAATACTGTATATACAGGCATAATAGGCTATAAAAGTATATGCCACTTAATTTATTTCGGGATTATAATTATTTCCCCGCTTTCGGGGAATTTTTTTTTAGGTCCTGCCCCATGATTGGCGCCAACTAATTCACAAGCACCCCCTACTAGTATTAGCTCCATTTTTTCATTTCTGACCACTTCACCCTAAATGGTCAGAAATCGTTTTTATGGTATAATACTAATAGAGGGTCACTTTTTTTTGAAAGGTTAAATATTATGATAAGTACTGATTCAAATATCAAAATTAAATTCCCATTCCTGCAAAGGATTGCTGGATTCTTCTATCTTTCTGGGTTTCCCCAAATGCACTTATTACTTAAATTTCTGGTATTAATCTTGTTCCTTTTGGCCTCGGGATGTTTGCCTGTTTCGGAATTTAACCAGACTGCCTCGGATAAGACAATCTCAGTTAAAACAGACGTCCTGAATCTTATCAGTAACTTA
>JARLHD010000401.1 GCA_031292435.1 Ignavibacteriaceae bacterium | reverse complement strand
ATTCAGCCCCGGTACAAACCCCAGCAATCCAAACGCAACTACAATCATTCCGGAAAAATATAATAACAGGTGCCTCGCCCTTTTGAAACTTACAATCGTCTCAAACCTTATCGCCCTCGTCTTATTATAGACCTGCGAAAATGCCGCATTGATCAGTGAATTGGAATAAAGTGAATTCAAATTATACGTCGATACAAGCTGCATCGCATTCAGCAGGTCATCTTTAACATCCGGAAAGTTGTCCCCTACCTTTCTCGCAGTCTTAAAATAATCTGTCTTCCTGAATATATTAAAATATTTCAGCAGCGGAATTAAAAACAAATAACCCAGCCCGCCTATTAAAATTACTAGGAATATTAAAATCAGGATCGTTCTTACCGTGGATGAAAAATGGAACAGCATCTCAAGCAAAGCAAATAATGTAAATACCGTTACCCCCGCCATAACAGCACTCTGCACCCCCAGCGAAGCAATAAATGTATATTCCCGCTTAGTCAGGTTCTCAAGCTTGCCTATTATCTCTTTATAATAATTGGAGTCTGTTCCCATTTAATTCTTTTTAATTAGATAACGCATATATAAATGAATTTGAATCTCTTTCCCTCTAAATCATCTTAACTCGATAAAACACATATAAATAAGTTTAAGCCTCATCCCATCCATATCTTCTTAATTGGATAACGCATATATCACTAAATTTGTTCCAAACCGAAGCGCCTCCTCCCTCTTTTCGGGTGGATCCCCATGCACATCCGGATCGTCCCATCCATCGCTTGGATTCGATTCATATGTATAATATACCGCTAACCGTTTATCAATAAAAATTCCAAATCCCTGTGGACGCTTCCCGTTATGCTCATGCGTCTTTGGTGGTCCCGATGGAAAATCATACACTATATGATAAAGCTTATGATCGAACGGAAGCTCCACAAAATCTTTATCCGGATAAACTCTCTTCATTTCCCTCCGTATAAATTTATCCAGCCCGTAATCATCATCTATATACAAGAACCCTCCCCCGTCTAAATATTTCCTCAACCTCACTACCTCATCATCCGTAAAAGCTATATTCCCGTGCCCTGTCAAAAACAAAAATGGAAAATTAAAAATCTCATCCGATGCTATATCTACAAACTTATACTCCGCCTTCACCTTAACATTGGTATGTGCCTTAACATAATTTAAAAGATTAACCTCCTCAGTTGGACCATTATACCAGTCCCCTCCCCCCGCATACTTCACCCGTCCTATCCTGAAAAGCCCATCCTCCTGTCCCCAAATCGGAATCGTCAGCACAATAAAAAATATTACATAAATTATCTTCATAGAAGTGTTAATATATCGTAGATGGTCTACTTTTTCAATAAATAAAGCCACTATTCATCACATAGGATTAATTTTTACATGTATTTGTCATTCTGAACGAAGTGAAGAATCTCCTATCCGTCATTCTGAACGAAGTGTTTGTCATTCTGAACGAAGTGAAGAATCTCCTATTTGTCATTCTGACCGAAGTGAAGAATCTCCTATTTGTCATTCTGAACGAAGTGTTTGTCATTCTGAACGAAGTGAAGAATCTCCTATCCGTCATTCTGAACGAAGTAAAGAATCTCTCATCTGTCATTCTGAACGAAGTGAAGAATCTCCTACCTGTCATTCTGAACGAAGTGAAGAATCTCCTATCCGTCATTCTGAACGAAGT
>JARLHD010000400.1 GCA_031292435.1 Ignavibacteriaceae bacterium | reverse complement strand
TCCATTTTATATGTATGATGATGGAAGACCGGAACATGGCGATGCAGTTGCAGGAGACGGAATTTATTCTCTGATAATCAGCCTTCCGCCGGGAACAACTAAAGGGACCTATAGATGGGAATTCCAAGCTCAGGATCGGGAAAAAAAGACTAGTAACATAATCATTCATAATATTGTAGTTAAATGATAAAATATTTTATAATCTCTATCCTGATATCAATTAATATTGCAATTGCTCAGCCTATTCCATCCTCTTTTTATCTGACAGGGGAGAGTAAATTACATAAAACAATGGCGGAAAATCCTTCTGGTAACAGTGTAAGTGATATAATAACTATTGGCGATACTGTTTGGGAAGGTTCCAGCAAAGGGGTTGGCCTTAGCATTGATAATGGCAAAAGTTGGCAGAATTTTTATGGCAATTCAGCTTTCGGAACTGAAAGTATTTCTGCTATAGGATATGACCATGGTGTTTATTGGGCAGCAACTGCACATTCTGTTGATGAAAATGGACAAACTTTACCCGAAGGGAGCGGCTTAAAATATTCAGCTGATAAAGGTCTGACTTGGATCTCAATCCCTCAGCCGATAGATAATCCGGGCGATAGCTCCGTACCTTATGGGATAAATCATTTACGTGCATTACCTGTTACTGTTAAGGTTCAGAATCTTATTTATGATATAGCAATTACTCATTCCATTAATGGTAAGCCCGTCATTTGGATTGCTTCATTTGCAGGCGGTTTAAGAAAAAGCACCAATATGGGAACCTCATGGCAGCGTGTAGTTATTCCTCCCGATAATCTTAATTCAATTAAACCTACAGATACTCTGGACTTCTGTCTTCAGCCCGTTGCGGGGAAATTCTGTAGTGATAACAACTTGAATTATCGTGTATTTTCTGTTATTGCAATAAATGATTCTACTTTATTTGTTGGAACTGCTGGAGGTATTAATAAAACAACAAATGCTCAGGATACATTCCCAAGTTGGACTAAGTTCACTCATCTTAATCAATCCAATCCTATTACTGGAAACTTTGTGGTTGCTATGGCATATGATACCGTAAATAGAAATGTATGGGCAGCTACATGGCAGGCTGAAGGTTCAACTGAATCTTATGGCGTTAGTTTTACTAACGATGGAGGAAATTCATGGAGCACTTCTCTTGATGGAGAACATGTTCATAATTTCGGATTTAAATCTGGCGATGTGATCTCTTTATCTGATGATGGCGCTTTCAGATCATCAAACTTCGGAGTTAATTGGATTTTACCTAACTCGATCTACGATGATCAAACCAAAATAACTTTAACTACCTCTATCTATTATGCGGCAGCTTCAATTGTTAGCCCCGGTATAAACGAAGTCTGGCTTGGTTCAGATGATGGTCTTGCAGAATTATCGGAAATTCCTGGTTCAATATGGGAGGGTAAATGGAAAATCTTTAGATCTTCACCGGCATTGCCTTCTCAGTCGCAAACATTTGCTTATCCTAATCCGTTCTCCCCTAGAACGGATATCTTAAAAATTAAATATAGTACCGGTGGAAAAAGCTCCCTGGTTACGATTAGGATTTTTGATTTCGGAATGAACTATGTTAGAACGATTATAAATAATGCAGCCCGAGGTCAGTATACCCATGTTGTTGATAATTTCAACCTCACCAATAATGGAGTGGAAGATATTTGGGATGGAAGGGATGATAGGGGTAATATTGTCCCGAATGGCGTTTACTTTTATCGGATTGAATTTGATTCCGGCAATCCAGTGTTTGGTAAAATATTAGTTTTACAATAGAGGCGGTTTTGAATAAAAAAATTTTATTATTATTTCTCATAATTTCTACAGCTCTGATGGCGCAAACACAATTCTCCTCCATGGGAGATATGCCCGGTGCATTTAGTCGGTTTGGGTTCGGCGCCAGGGGTATGGGTATGGGGAATGCAATGTCTGCAGTTACTGAGGGCAACCTTGTCTCATATTATAATCCGGCTCTTTCCGTTTATCAGGAAAGGAATTCATTCCAGACTTCCTATTCAATTCTCTCACTTGATAGGTCCC
This sequence comes from Ignavibacteriaceae bacterium, assembly GCA_031292435.1. Classification (GTDB taxonomy): domain Bacteria; phylum Bacteroidota; class Ignavibacteria; order Ignavibacteriales; family Ignavibacteriaceae; genus Fen-1301. The sequence continues at coordinate 14 of JARLHD010000400.1, read as the reverse complement.
TTAACTTTCTGAAC
>JARLHD010000051.1 GCA_031292435.1 Ignavibacteriaceae bacterium | reverse complement strand
CCACGTTCGTCTTCCCAGCCGGAAGGAGAGCGTTTAAGCAGAAAATATAAAACAGCTATAAAAATTAAAGAAACTGAAAGATAAGGTATTATTACATTCAACATTATTTCACCTGAATAAATTTAGTTATCTTAGGATCAAGATATTTTTTAATTTAATTCGACACAATAAGGGAATCCCTGATTTTTTACGTAACTTGATCACACTTATTTATCCTCCAATGGTTTTAATTTACTAAACTAATTCTCTACTTCCTCTAAGTTTCAAAATAAAGGATGCTATTTAATAGCTGTCTTATTCTGAGATTGATAATGAAATTAGATTTAATGAGTATGTAAATTTTTAAAATACTGTGTTTTTTAACCTTATTTAAGCAAATAATGGGAGGCATGCTTCTTGATAAACACCCCCTGATTGTTCGAAGTATAATTTATGATTCATTTTAATGAAAAGATTGAATGATAGATAAAATAAATATAATCAATGTTTAATCTTAAAATTTCTAAATACAAATATATTTTCGCGTTGACAGATTTAATAATTTTATTATCATCTATAATTATTTCTTCATATATCATAGAAAAATTATTCAAGATTGATTTTGTTACTAATTATTCAAGACCGGTTTCATCCACTCTGTTTTTTATATCAATTCTTGTTAGTTTATATGTAATTTTTAATCTTAATCATCTTTATAAAACTACAATAATCCTGACTAAGTCCGCACATCTGACTGCTGTTCTAAAGTCTTTATGGTATATGATATTTATTTTAATATTTGCTACATTATTATTTGTTGATACTGATCTTAAGAAGTTAATTCTTCTGTTGGTCAGTTTCGCATTAATTTTTATCTTTAATTCTTATCTGTTTAGGATAGAATACCTGAGAAGGTTCTTTTTGCGGCAGAATAAAAATAAAAAATTCACTCAGAATGTTCTTATTGTTGGAGATGGAAAACCGGGAAGAATGCTGGCGACTAAGATGACTTTTGAAAACCCGATTGGTATAAATATTATCGGCTTTATCGATTCTGAAATTGAAATTGGAGAACATGTAATTCATGGTAAAAAGGTTTTGGGAAATTATTCTCACCTTAATGAACTTCTTAAACAATATAAGGTTGATGAAATATTAATAGCCTTCGGCGGTGAAGATTATGAACAACTATTCAAATTGATCGATGATTGTAGGGAAATGAAGGTTAATGTCAAAATATCTTCTGATTTGTTTAGTATAATCCCGCAGAAATTTTTTACAGAAAAATATTCAAGTTTGCCTGTAATAGATGTTTCACCCGTACCGGCCTGGTGGTATCCGGAAAAACTGAAAAGGGTTTTTGATCTTTGCTTTGCTGTTGTAGGTTTAATCTTTTTTTCGCCGCTGCTGGCTTTAATTGCCCTGGGTATAAAATTTACATCAAAGGGACCGGTGCTATTTCATCAGGTTAGGATAGGAAAAAATGGAGTTCCGTTTTCTTTTTATAAATTCAGAACTATGTATATGTCAAAAAATGATGATGCTGAACGTAAAGAAAAAATGATCTCTTTTATGAAAGACAATAGTTCAAAATCTAACGGCACAAAAATAATATCGGACAGCAGGATCACTGCGATTGGTCATATACTTAGAAAAACTTCGCTCGATGAAATACCCCAGCTGTTTAATGTCTTAAAAGGTGATATGAGCATTGTTGGACCAAGACCATGTTTACCCTACGAATATGAAAATTATGATAATTGGCAAAAGAGAAGAGTAAATGTAACACCGGGCTGCACCGGGGTTTGGCAGGTAACTGGCAGAAGTTCTGTTTCTTTTAAAGATTCTGTCATATTGGATCTTTATTATATAAATACAATGTCTCCCTGGCTTGACATTCAGCTTACACTTAAAACTATTCCGGTTATGCTTTTTAGCCGTGGTGGTAAATAACGAAAATAAAATTATTTAAATAAAAGAGTTAAAAATGAAAATAGGCGTGGTAGGATTAGGATACTGGGGACCAAATTTGGTCAGAAATTTCTTAGGGCATAAGTTAGTGGAAAAAGTCATTGCTTGTGACCTTAATGAAGATCGTCTTACTCAGATAAAAGTTAAATTCCACGGCATAGAAACATTAAATGATTATCAAAAATTGTTGGAATCAGATGTTGATGCTGTCGCAATAGCCACTTCTGTAAATACTCATTACGATCTTGCAAAACAAGCACTGGAAGCAGGAAAACATATATGGGTTGAAAAACCGTTTACTAGTTCAAAAGCTCAGGCTGAAGAGCTTATTAGAATTGCAGAATCTAAAAAATTGAATATTTTCGTGGATCACACCTTCTTATATACTGGTGCTGTTAGAAAAATCAAAGAGCTTATTGATGATGGAGAATTGGGTGACATTATTTATTTCGATTCTGTAAGGATAAACCTTGGCCTGTTTCAGCACGATGTGAATGTTGTGTGGGATTTAGCCCCCCATGATTTATCAATAATGAAGTATGTTTTAAATGGCAAAGAAGCAGTTGCTGTTTCCGCTAATGGCGTCTCAAGTTATAACTGCCTTGAAAATATTGCTCAGATGTCAGTACATTTCAAAGAGTCCTCATGTTTTGCTCATTTTCATGTTAATTGGACCTCCCCGGTAAAAATCAGACGAATAATGATCGCAGGTAAAAAGAAAATGCTTGTATTCGATGATTTAGTATATTCTGAAAAGATTAAAATTTATGATAGTGGCGTTGAATTCAAATCGCCTGAAAGTATACATAATGCCCTGGTTCAATATAGAACAGGAGATATGTATTCTCCGCAGATCTCACATAATGAAGCTCTGAGTTCTGCTGCAAAAGAATTTATTGATTCCATTTTGGAAAAAAGAAAACCATTAACAGATGGTAAAAATGGACTCGAAGTAGTGGAAATTTTAGAAGCATCTGAAAAATCCATCAAACAAAGAGGAATTCCTGTTTATTTGAATAACCATACCGTATAAAATGCATTTTTTGCCTTTAGGGTGTAAGTGGCAAAAAATCATTTGTACGGGATGGAAAAACTTATCCATAAACAATTGAATTGTGTGAACTGTTTCATCACATTTTTGTGATAAAACTCAATAATTGGAATAAAAGTGCAATTATTGTATCAAATTGAATTCCTATTCCAATATTGTGGCAGGAAACCTGCATCATAGTAGAACTAATTCTCAAAAAACCCTAATTTCCATCTTTTTAATAAGAATTTAAGCATGAATTAATGACTTTATATCACTTTAATAAATATTCATGGTATAATATTTGTTAGTACTTATAAACATTAAATAATGGTTTTCAATAATCGTTTTAATGTTCGGTTGTTAAATAATCTAATTTTACATTTTTATAAATAGCAAGATAAAATATTGAATCGTGTCCTATATCACGCGCTTATATCACAGGTATTAAACGGGTAAAATAATTTGCACTTTATAGTAATTAATTACTAAATTGCAATTGACACATACTACATACTTCAGCGTGATTCTATTTTATTGGTTTTGAATATTATTACAGTGAGGCATTATGAAAAAATTATTACTATTTTTATTTCCTTTCCTATTTATTTCTCATCAATTAAATGCAACGACATATTATTCTAGAGTTGCCACTGGCAATTGGAATGCTGCGAGTTGGTCAACTACCTCTGGAGGTACAGCGACTGCGTATACTATTACCTCTTCTGATGATATAATTATTCAAACTGGTAATGTGATCACGGTGAATGTCGCTGCCGTATGTAACAGTATAACTGTAAATGCACCTGCAACAGCTGATGGTATAACAATAAATTCGGGGCAGTCACTTACTGTTTCCAATGCGATTACTATGAATTCTCCAACCGCGGGTGTTAATAGCACTATTGCAGTGGGCTCAGGTACATTATCTGCTGCCAGCATAGCTATTCCTGGCAGTAGTACTGGTAGCCGAAATTGTATCGTATCGGTCTCGACTGGAACTATAACTGTT
>JARLHD010000399.1 GCA_031292435.1 Ignavibacteriaceae bacterium | reverse complement strand
TTGCTCCATTCCGTGGCGGTAAATGAACTCACTCCGTTCGGACAGCATTTCCCGCTTATCACTTCATTGCGCAAATATTTTTACGCATTTTATTTAAGGCCGGTAAATAAGAGCCAAATAATGAATTGAGAAAATAAAGATATAGTTTGAATATTAATTTGACTTTTATATTAAATCATTTTATATTATTATAATTGCAATTCGAAGCAAAATCCCACCAAAAAGAAATTATCCCCCATATGATTTTGTATGATATGATATGATATTCTATGATTGAACAGTAGTATGACAGTTCTATAAAGAAATTATAACTGTAGTGCTGCCATTTAGGAGGAATCCTTTGCTATGCAGGAATTCTGAGAATTCCGGAGAACTTAATCTTAATAAATAATAAATGGCGGATGAAAAAGCATAATTGTAATTGATTGATAAAGGCGAGTAGTCTTTTGATTTAAGAAGGATTTTAAGCCGCATATCGTATTTACTTACAATTATTTAGCGTGTTCTATAAAGCTAATGAAATAATCCATATGCATCAAGTATTATTAATATAGCAAGTTTAAATTGTTCAAGTCTCATATTGGAACTGAATCGCTATAGAGTCGTTAAGAATTCGTTCAGATTATACTCAGGTTATATTCAGGTTTTGTGGAAAAGTCCGGGGAATAATTTAAAATACCCCATACTGTAGTTAGGTACTGTTTTGTGAGTCCAACGAAAAAATAAATAAAATAAAGTTTTCGTTGGAAGCGGGTTTTGGTACCTAACTATAGTAGAGGATTAAAATTTTATTTAACGGGTATAATCTGAGAGTTGTATTTATGGAGAATATAGCGGGTATCTTCGAAGGAAGTTTGCATTATGCGTTTATCGGTCTGGTGGAGGAAGGGATAGTCCTGTTCATTTTTATCGGGAAGAATGAGGTATTCCCTGCCGATATCAGTTTGTCCACGGTATATCCAGGTGGGAAGAAATTCCACGGAAGAGATCCATAATGAATCTGTGTTTGAGTTTCTGGTGATATTAAGGTAGAGGATGGTTCCGCCATCGGTATATCTTTTGCGCTGATTGGAGAGGAAGTTGCCGAGTGAATATACTGCAAATCCTGTATCCAGTTTTGCATTATGAGTTTTGAAGTAAATGGCGGGTTCGAGGACATGAGGGTGTCCCCCGAGGATTATATCGGCTCCCATTTCAATTGTTTTGTTAACGGTAGTTTTTTGAAATGCGGATGGTTCTCTTTGGTACTCTTCTCCAAAGTGGTAATAAACTATGACAAGCTGAGCGCCTAACTGCCGTGCACGGGTGATATCTTTTTGGATGAGATCGTAGTCGATTATGTTTATCAGATATTTTTTACCACGAGGGATGGGATTACCGTTTGTACCGTAGGAGTATGAGAGGAAAGCAGTTTTAATTCCTTTTATATTAAAAATCCTAATTGAATCCCGATCCTGAGGGGATGTAAATGTGCCAGTATAGTTAAGGTTATTTTTTATGAGTTGAGCAATGGTTCTACTTATTCCGACTTCTCCCCTATCGAGAGCATGGTTGTTTGAGGTAGTGACAAGATTAAAGCCAGCAGACTTTACAGCGGAGATAAAATCATCAGGGGAATTAAAGAAGGGATAACCGGAATAGTTCTTATCCTTACCTGCGGTAACAGTCTCGAGATTGCCCAGAGTAAAATCGGCATCGGTAAGATATTTGTGAACGTATCTGAATACCGGATTGAAATCGAAACTATCAGAAGATACCTGCGAATATTTGAACTCAGGGGAATGGCACATTATATCGCCAACCGCAGCTATCCTAATGGTATGGAGTGAATCAGGATCCCTGAGAGTTGGAATATGAAGCCGGATAGTAGTGTCAGGTTTCATCTGGGCTAATGAAGATAGAGAATACAGGAATAGGATGAGAAATGTTAATTTCATAAAGTGATAAAGAGAGAGAAATGAAAAGGCGTCTAACTCATTACAAGGAAGACGCCTCTAAGTAGAAATTAAGGTTTTTCGGCTTTCCTAGAAGCTTTCGTTTCCTGGATTTCCTTACGTGCATCTTGTGCAAGTTTTCTTAATTCGCTTAAACCCTTACGTAGACGGGTACCTGCAGCAGCCTGTCCTTTTTCATAGAATTTAACAAAATCTGCTTCCAAATTTTTTACCGCCAGGGTAAGGTCTTCGAGTTTTTTCATGTATACCTCCTAATTTAGTTTATGAATGTTTATATTGAATTTTCAAGGATAATTTCTGAAATATCCTTAATAGAAACCTGATCTGTTTTTTCAAAATGTTTAACGCCATCCGTAATCATAGTCATACAGAATGGACAAGCCGTAGAAATAGTACCGGCATTTGTTGCGAGAGCTTCTTTAGTACGTTCTTCATTTATCCTGCCGCCTTCTTCATCTTCGAGGAACATACGTCCGCCTCCGGCGCCACAGCAGAAGCCTTTGGATTTATTTCTTTTCATCTCAATCAATTCCAATCCCTTAACGGAAGAGAGAGAATTCCTGGGGGAATCAAACACGGAATTATATCTGCCAAGATAACAGGAATCATGATATGTTACTTTGGAAGATACGGGATTATCTTTCAATTTAATTTTACCAGAGTTAAGAAGCTCCTCAATAAACTGTGTATGGTGTTTAACTTCGTAATTACCGCCAAACTGTTTATACTCATTACCGAGAGAATGAAAACAATGAGGGCAAGCAGTTACTATTTCTTTTACATTATACTTATTTAAAGTTTGGATATTTTCCTGAATCATCATCTGCGCAAGGTATTCATTTCCGAGCCGACGAGCGGTATCACCATTACATTTTTCCTCATTTCCCAGAATTCTGAAGCTAATATTAGCTTTTTGCAATAATTTTGCAAATGTTTGAGTAACTTTTTTATAGCGGGCATCGAAGGAGCCAGCACATCCGACCCAGAATAGAACATCGCAATTGGGGTCTTCAGCCATTGTTTTAATGTTCATCCCATCAGCCCAGGCAGCTCTATCAGAGGGATTGAATGCCCATGGAGTGAAGTTAGTCTCGATACTTTTAAATACTGCATTTAAGTTAGGAGGGAACTGAGACTCCGTTAAAACAAGGTCGCGGCGCATGTCCACGATAGAGTCGAGATGTTCGATCATAACCGGGCATTCCTGAACGCAAGCCATGCATGTGGTACACTGCCAGAGTTCGGTATCAGATATATAATCATGAACGAGGGTTTTTTCGAAGGCTGTGCCTTCCTTTTTTCCTGATGCTAATATGGGTGCTTTATCTTTTGTTCTTCTTCTGATATCAACGATGATTTTGCGAGGAGAGAGGGATTTGCCTACAGTGGCTGCAGGACAGGCATCAGTACACCGACCACATTCAGTACAGGAGTAACCATCGAGAATCTGTTTCCACGAGAGGTGTTCGATATCTGCAGCGCCAAATGTTTCGACACCTTCATCATCGAGATTTACATATTTGATAGTGTTGCGTATGGGATCAAGATTTGCAAAATAAGTATTTGGTATAGAAGAAAGGACATGGAGATGTTTTGAATAAGGGAGAAAATTAAGGAAGCCAAGGATGACAAGAATATGTGCCCACCAAAATATCTCATAGGAAACTGCGGCAGTATCCGGGTTGCTAAATATTAAAGGACTAAGGAAAGCTGTAACGGGACGTATTTCATAAGGGGAGAGCCGGAAGTTATGTTTAGCAATGAGGGATACATTCTGCCCAAGCATGAAAATGCAAACGAGCATTATAAGGATTAGAATTATAGAGGCATCTATTTTACCATGCTTATCAACTTCAAGGCGAGGAACATGAATTAAGAATCTTCTATAGAGCGCATACAGTACAGAGGCGATTACAAGAAGGCTGAAGATATCTTCAATTAAAGTTATAGCGGAATAAAAGGGTCCTGCAAACTTAAAGGTGAATGGAGACCAGAAGCCCTGGATAATTGATTCCAGTACGGCGAAGATAAAGAGAATGAAGCCCCAGAATATAAAGAAATGCAATATGCCTGCTTTAGGATCACGCAGTAACTTTGTCTGCATGAATGCTATTTTCCAAACGCGTGATAATCTTTTACCGGGATGATCAAAGCGAGGATCCTTCTTTTTGGCGACGCGCATATACCGAAGCAGGTTAATGCAACTGTATATGAAAAATGCAGAAGCTAAGAAGAAGACCATTATGAAGATTATGTTTTTATCTGTCATAATTGAATTATGCTTTTTTTGCCGGCTTATTTATTGCATAAAAAATATTGATAGAAATAAAGACTTTTACTACAGTCCAAATGGAGAAAACAGCGGCTCCATAGGTAATTGCTTCAGTTAGATTTTTGACATAAAATGTAAACAAGAAGAGAGTGCCCATTGCGATTATGATAATATTTGCAAGGAACATTGTAAAAGTTACGTTGAGATAGCTTTGATTTTTTTCCAGTAAATAGCCAGTTACCCAGGCGGCGATGGGAAAAGAGAGTAAATATCCGCCTGTAGGTCCGAACAGCCTCATAAATCCAAATGCAGCGGGTATGTGTGCAAAGACAGGCAGTCCAAGACATCCAAGGAGAAGGTATAACAACTGACTATATGCGCCATTTTTAGCACCCAGGAAGGCACCTGCGAGGACTACCATTACCGTTTGTAAAGTAAAGGGAACGGGCTGTACGGGAATTGTTATTTGTGCAGCGACAACAGTTAAAAGAGTAAATGATATAATCCCAAAAAGTTTTGATGTAACAACACTGCTAATAAATTTTGGTATAGTGGCGGTTTTTGTAATCATGTATTCCTCAAGAAAGATTATTATTAAAAAATTGTAACGTTTTATCCATTAAGGCATCAAACTTTTTATTTGAACTTTTATGCGGATGCTGCATATCGAAAGTATGTCCAGTACCATGAACTTTGAAAAACTTAGTTTTAGATTTATCGGCATAGCTATAAAGAAGTTCAGCTTCCTTTATTTTTACAACCAAATCCTGATCGCCGTGGGTGATAAGCAGGGGTTTATTTAATTCAGAGACTGCTTTTTGAATATTTAGAGAACCAGTTTTGTTTTTTTCAACATCATCGAGCAAAGTTGTATTAAGGCTCATAATCTGTTTAGTACGCGTATTCATTAATTCAAAAACGCCTTCATTTCTCCATTTTTCTTTTTGCCGAGCAGTATAGCGATCGAGAACAGCGACGGTTGCCCAGACAGCATAGGCGGAAATGTTTTTATTTATCAAAGAAGATAACAATGTTATAGCCCCTCCCCTGCTATGGCCTAAAACACCTATTTTCTTATTAAGGACCGTTCCGAAATAATTATTAAGATAAGCGTTGATCAATTCAGAAAGCTCGCTAATTTCGAGGGAGAATGTATTTTGAGCGAATTTATCGAGTTCAGTGAATTCAGTTAAATTATCGCCAATACCATTATGGGAGAAATTAAAAGTAAGAACAAAATAATCATTATCAGCAAAATGCTGTGCTAAAACAGGCCAGAAACCCCAATCCTTAAAACCTTTGAATCCATGAACAAAAATGATACATGGAGAATTACCAAGGTTATGAGAACCGAAAGCAGAAACATGTAAATTATTGCCCAGGCTTGTTTTTAATATAAATTCTTTGCTCATTGCGGCTAAATATGGGCATTAAACATAGAAAAGTCAAGAAATATGAATATTTTGCATAGTTTATAGAACACACGTCAAATTATAGTTTTTTCGAAACGATTTAGAGATTCTTCACTTTGTTCAGAATGACAAAGAAGGAAGATTCTTCACTTTGTTCAGAATGACAAAGAAGGAAGATTCTTCACTTTGTTCAGGATGACAAGGGATTGTTCAGAATGACAGATAAGAGCTTTTTAGACCAGATTCATTTATTTTTATGTAACAAATGATTATTTTCAGTTATTAAATATGTAAGGGAAATGAGATATTTATTAGTTATACCGTCGATAGATATAAAAGATGGGAAGACAGTCCGGATAGTACAGGGAATACCAGAATTAAACTGCAATGAATACGGGAGTGATCCTGTAGAAATGGCACGAATATGGCGTGCTGAAAATGCGAAAATGTTACATGTAGTAGATTTTGACGGAGCAATAGAATATTCCAAAAGGAACTTTAAGATAATTGAGGAAATCTGTTCATCAGTAATAATACCTGTTGAATTTTCAGGGGGGATAAGGACAGCGGATGATGTAAAGATGATAATGGATACAGGAGTAAGCCGTCTTGCGATGGCAACGATGCCTATAGAGAACAGAAGTGAATTCAAAAAGATATTTGATAAATTAGGACCTGCAAAGATTGTTGTTTGTCTTGATATAATTGATAATGAAATAATATTAAGAGGGAAAAGGCAGAAGACCGGGTTGAACTACCTGGAGTTTGCAAAGGAAATAGCCGAGATTGGGGTTGAAAGATTTATTGTAACGGATGTAGCGAGGAATGGAATATTAGGCGGGCCTAATCTTCCGATATGCATTGAGATTGCTAATCAAACAAAGACAAAGATAACCGTATCCGGCGGAGTAAGAAATAAAGACGAGTTGATGGACATACAGGGCATAATGCATTTAGGTGTTGATTCAGTAATAGTTGGAAGGGCATTATATGAGAACCGGTTCCCATGCCAGAAACTCTGGCGAATTGCAGAATCAGGAATTTTTCAATAGGAGATATAATGACAGAACAAAACGAAGTGGTCCACAGCAGTTTCTGGGCGAACTTATTTAAGCCGTCAGCGCATAAGATGGATGGTGAAGCAGCTTTAACATTATATCCGCCTTTCAAGGATTTAAGCAGAAAAGATCTAATGGTATTGATGAGAATAGTTCATAACAGACAATATATACCCGGTGAACATATTTTCAAGCAAGGTGATCCGGGAATTGGATTATATATTATCCGTGAAGGAGACGTAGACATAACTTATGCTGACAAAGGGGGGGAGATATTACGTATAGCTTCTCTTACCAAGGGAGATTTTTTCGGTGAGCTAGCATTAATAGACGGTGCGAAGAGAAATGCTTCCGCGCTGGCTAAGACAGGGGTTAAACTTGCAGTTATATTTAAGCCTGACCTTGATAATTTTATTGAGATGTATCCCAGGAAAGGAATAAAGATTCTTCAGGGAGTAACACTAATAGTTACAACAAGGCTCAGGCAATTAGATGATGACTTTTTGAATCGAAATTAAAAATAACTATATACGGAGGAAAGTTATGGAACCTGGAATAAAGAAAGTTTTAGTGCCCATTGATTTTTCTGATTACTCAAAGAATTCACTCAAGTTTGCAGTAAATTTTATTAAATGTTTCCAAGCCGAACTTTTCATGATCTATGTAATTGAACCGGTAATATATCCGCCGGATTTCAGTATGGGGCAAATTGCAATTCCATCCATTGACGGGGAGATAGATAAGCGCGCCAATGATGAATTGAATAATCTTGCCAAGAATGAAATACCCCCTGATGTTAAGTGTAAATGTATAATTAAGACCGGGAAACCTTACCTTGAAATAATTGAGACAGCAAAGGAAGAGGATATTGATCTTATAATAATAGCTTCCCATGGTCATACAGGAGTTGAGCATATATTATTTGGAAGCACTGCTGAGAAAGTTGTAAGGAAGGCACCATGTCCTGTTCTTTCATTCAGGGACCCGATAAAAGGGTATGAGTTTAAGGAAGAACTGAAGAAGCATAACAAGTAAAATTATAGTTTTCAAATTAGTTTTCCTGCAGGGAGCTGATATTGTGGGAAAGGAGGCTAGTAAAAAATCAGGGGAGGATAAGAAGTAAGGGTTAGTTTTTGCGATCGATAACAAAGTCGACAAAGGCTTCGAGGGCTAATTTACTTTGGGAATCGGGGAAGACTTTAAGAGCATCTTTAGCCTGGAGAGAATAGTGGTGAGCCTGTTCGAGAGCATAGTCGATACCCTTATGAATTCTGACGAAGTCCATTACCTCTCTGATGCGATCTTTCTTTGCACCATTCCTTATTATTTTCCTGATATCATCTGCCTGACTTTTAGATACCTGGTTAAGGGAATAGATTAGGGGGAGAGTAATTTTCTTTTCTTTAATATCACCGCCGACTGGTTTACCTATAAGACTTGAAGAGCCTTCATAATCTAACACATCATCGCGAATCTGGAATGCAATGCCAATATTTTCGCCGAAGTTCCTCATGGCTTCATGGTAGAGGCAATTATCTGATGCACTTAATGCGCCTATCTGGCAGCAGGTTTCAAGGAGCGATGCAGTTTTATCTGATATAACCTGGAAATAAGTTTCTTCATCTATATCAAGTTTACGAGTTTTCTGAATCTGGAGGAGTTCGCCTTCGGACATTCTTTTTACAGTATTTGTGATGACACCGAGGAAGTCAAAATCTTTACCTTCAACAGCAATGAGGAGTCCGCGTGAAAGGAGATAATCGCCCATAAGGACTGCAGCTTTATTTTTGAATATAGCGTTTATGGACCAGAAGCCTCTGCGCTTATCGGCATTATCGACAACATCATCATGTACAAGAGTAGCGGTGTGCAGAAGTTCGACGAGCACAGCGCCGCGGTACGTGCGTTCATTAACTCCTCCAGCTACTTTGGCGGAGAGCAGGACTAAGAGGGGACGAATCTTCTTTCCTTTCTGGCGAAGTATATACTTTGCAATAAGATCAACCCATCCGACTTTAGAGTTCATAGATTTGCGGAACAACTCATTGAAGTTATCTAGTTCTTTTTTAATGGGGAGACTAATTTCAGATAACTCTCTCTTAATCAAGTTTTCTTTACCGATAGTTTTGAAATTAATATACTTATTTCATAAAGTAATAACAAAGGGATAGCAAGGATGATCTGTGAGACAGGATCGGTGCCCGGGGTAAGGAAGGCGGCAGCGATCATTATGACTACGATTGCATGTCTCCTATACTTTGTCATAAACTGAGGTTTGAGAATACCCAGTTTAGTAAGGAAGAAGGAGACCATCGGGAGTTCGAATATGAGTCCTGCTCCTAACATTACGCTTATGATAATATTCATATATTCATCGATAGCGAACTGGTTTGCAATAGTTGATGAACCAAACTGTGCAGCAAATTTCAAGGTAAGGGGGAGCATTACATAGTATGCAAAGACGATACCGCATAGGAAGCAGAAGGTAGTGAAAATGACTATTGCGGAGATATATTTTCTTTCATTCTTTTTTAAGGCAGGAGCAATAAACTTCCACAGCTGGTAAAAGATATTAGGGAGACTCAGAATAACGCCTCCTATCATTGCCACCTGAAAGTAAAGGAACAGTTGACCGAATGGCTTTAAGTTCTGTAAATGAGCTCCTGAATTACGTGCAGGGCGAAGGAGGACAACATCTACAAGGAAGTCAATGAATATAAAGCAGATAATGGTGCCAATAACGAGCCCAATCAATGACCAGATTATTCTCCATCTAAGTTCCTCGAGATGTTCGAGGAAAGTCATTTCCTTTTCTTCCTCTTCATCAGAGGGGTTGTTATTTTCGGGCTGATCTTTAGGAGACACTTTTTAATTATTTAGATTCATTAAATAAAGGGAAGCCGGAACAGAATTCGCGCACATCATTCTTTATTGACGACAGGATAGAATCGTTATCGTGATTAACCAAAGCTTTATTTATAAATTCACCAATTTTCTGCATCTCTTTTTCTTTCATTCCGCGAGTTGTAACAGCGGGGGTACCGATACGAATTCCGCTAGTTACGAAAGGACTTCTTGTATCGAAAGGAACCATATTTTTATTGACAGTAATGCCAGCCTTACCAGCGGCAATTTCAGCTTGTTTACCTGTGATATTTTTATTAAAAAGATCGATAAGCATAAGGTGATTATCAGTACCACCGGATACGATATTAAATTCATACTCATTCAACTTAGCAGCAAGAGCTGAGGCATTTTTAATAATCTGCTGTGCATACAGCATAAAAGAATCCTGCAGAGCCTCTCCGAAAGCAACACCTTTAGCCATTATGATATGCATGAGCGGACCGCCCTGGATACCGGGCATAACAGTACTATCGATTAATTCAGACATAAGTTTAAGGCGATCGCCCTTTGGGGTTCTGATACCCATTACATTTTCTTTATCCTTACCCATTAAGATAATGCCGCCGCGTGGTCCACGCAATGTTTTATGAGTAGTAGAGGTAACTATATCGCAATAAGGGAGGGGGCTA
>JARLHD010000398.1 GCA_031292435.1 Ignavibacteriaceae bacterium | reverse complement strand
TGGAAAATTCATTAAAGCCTCTTATTCTTTTTCATGATACCCCGCCTGCTGAATTTTTTTTAACCTCGCAGGTTTTATTATGTTCACTCTCGATTATCTAATGCCATTAAATTTACACCACATGGCGGGAAAGTCGTTGGTAAATCAAGAAGGATAGCAGGTGGCACTTTTTATTTTACACCTCCATAATATTTATTATCATTTTGTTGCAATAATACTGAAATCATTTCAAGTAATGAAGCTCTCGAAAATGGTTTAGTTAAAAAACTATCGCAGCCGGCTTCTAATGCATTTTGTCGATCTTCTTCTAAAGCATGTGCTGTAACCGCTAAAATAGGTATATGAGAATATTCTTTTGTTGATTTCAATATTTTTGTCAATTCCAATCCGTTCAATTTCCCCCGTATCGAGATATCCATTAAAATTATATCAACCTTGTTCTCCTTTACAATCCTTAATGCATCCTCTGAAGAATCAGTTATGATCGGACTGTATTTGGATTCTATAAACTTTTTTGTAGTTAACTGGTTTAGTGTATCATCTTCAACTATCAGCACAATTCTGGGTTCAGTTTTTTCCTTTAGTGAAGGGGAAATAATTATTTTATCTTTTTCAATCATTTTCTCTTCAGTCAGTAATTCTTTTCCAAAATTAATAGAAAATGTTGTACCCTCTCCTTTTTTACTTTCAACGGAAATTATTGCATTATCTAACGCCAATACCTTTTTAACTAAAGAAAGAGCAAGACCAATTCCTTCATAAGTTCTTCCATAACCCATCTGCTCCTGATGGTATGGCTCAAAAATGTTTGATAAATACTCTTCACTAATTCCAATGCCTGTATCTTTTATATCAAGGATAATATCTCCATTGTCCTTTTTATGAAGAATTACAAAAATTGATCCGTGTTTGGTAAATTTAACTGCATTATCAATTATGTTTGATATTGCCATCGTAACTGAATATTCATCTGCCAGTATTTCAATATCTGTTCTATAATTGATAAAAGTAAGTTCTAATGATTTTAATTTTGCGGGAACAGAATATTCCTTTACCAGGTTTACACAAATTGATGAAATATTTATATTTTTCCTGAAAGTACTAAATTCACCAACTTGTATCCGTGAATAATTCAAAATCATATCAACTGTTCTGATGATGCGTTTACTTGACCCTTCAATTCCATTAAATAATTCTTCATCTTCTTTATTAATCTTCCCAGGGAAAATATCTCTGATTAAACTTGCCATCCCCAGAATTCCATTTAACGGAGTTCTGATTTCATGAGACATATTTGCAATAAATGCATCCTTCAGTTTGTTTACTGATTCAGCTTTTTCTTTTGCTTTTATCAAAGCTGATACCATATTCTTCTTTTCGGAGATATCATCTTTAACTGCAACAAAATTGATAATCTCTCCCTTGCTGTTTATTAAAGGGGAGATCAAAGCTGCTTCCCAAAACAAGTCTCCGTTTTTCTTTTTATTTAGCATCTCCCCGCTCCAATTATTTCCTGCAAGTATAGTATTCCAAAGCTCCTCATAAAATTTTTTATCATGATGTCCTGAATTCAGAATTTTAGGATTTTTACCTTGTGCTTCTTCCTTGGAATATCCTGTCAGGTCACAAAATTTTTGATTTACATATTCAATATCCCCATCCCGGTTTGTGATTACTACAGAAGCGGGTCCATGTTCTACTGCTCGGGATAATTTAAGATATTCTTTATAGTGGGATTCCACCAGGCTTACCATCGTATAAATTGAATGACGTACGTTTTCAAGTTCACCATGGAAATGATAATTCTGAAGTGTCTGGTTGTTCCCGTTTTCAAAATTCAGGGCTAAGGTGTATTGTTTAATTTTTCTTAATGGGTTAAGTACAATTCCCCACAGCAGCAGGTATAAACTCAACACCAGGATGATATCCAACAAGATAATTGCAATAGCACGGTTCCAAATAGTTCTTTTAAGAGCTTGCTCTATAAATTGCCGGCTCATATATATTTTCACAGAACCAATTTTAACACCTCCTATTGTTATTTCTCTTCCTTCACTCAGTAGATCATTTCCGGATAGAGTACCATCTGTAATAATCGCTTTCCATTGTGCGTTGCGTCCCATCGAATACACCTGATCTCCTGCTCTGACTACGATATCAGAAATGTTTTTCTCCAGCATCTGGCTTTCGATTATTTTCATTATCTGAGGGAGGTCAAAATTCCAGACCGGAAGTGTTAATCCTGATGCCAACTGTTCTGTATCATTTTCCAGGTCCGTACGTAGTTGAGTTTGTTCTTCATTTTTCGTAGATAGGAAGTCTGCCACTGCAAATGTTCCAACAAAAACAGTTGTTGTAGATACAAGAACTGCTGCAACAATAGTAACTACTGAAAAATTCTTTATATTCATGAAAAATAATCCGCTATTTTGCTTTTATTGGAAGGATATAATTTTTAGGGTCAAACCAGAGTTTTTTTTCTTTGATTGGTGTGTTTGGATCCATGAATGGATTTTCTAACTTGATTATCCTACGGTTTTTCAGATTCAGCTTTGCAATTTTATTATTCTCATATTTCGCGAATATCTCATCAAATGTCCCGTCATTTATCATCATTTTCATTCCCTCTTCGACTCGCGTAGAAAGCCGTCGCCCATCTTCTGTTTTTGAAAACCAGAAATACATTGGAAGTGGATAATAAATTAGAATATTCTCCTCAATCATCAGATCCGGCAGCTTATCTTTTCGAGTCTCTTCCTCCCAGAGTATCTCCCCGGCTGATCTTAAAGCAATGTCAAACCGCTTATTTATAAGCATTTCAAAAAGTCCATCATAATTTGATGCAGTAACGACCTTTATTCCATTTGCCCTTAAAATATCTGTATCGATCCAGCCAAATCCCAAACCAAATGTATATTTCTTCAGATCGTCAAGAGTTTTTATATTTTTAAATCGATCTTTGTCTTCCTTCCGGATCAGGAACAGTTCATACCCATTAAGATTTTTATCTACGGGAATCCGGATCGGGTGTAATCTTTTTTCTAAATCCGGAGTTGAACCCAGGCACATTATTGTTAACTTCCCTGTTGCATTCTCTAATTCATAAGCCTGCCTTTTTTCGGTCATTACTTCCGAGGGTATCATCCGGTAATTACCGTATTTCTGTTTTGTCTTCTCCAGCGCGGTTCTCAAAATGTCCCAATGGTAAATATATCTTTTATCAAGAGCAGATTCCGGTGCATTATATATATATGTCATTATACTGTCTGAGGCAAACAGCTTTATTGGAATCCCCCCATTAAATAATATTATTACTAGTATTATTATTAGTGTCTTCATCGATATTTAAAATTAATTGAATGCAAGTTAGTTTATATTCCATTTATCAAATAAAATATTAAACCCATCACATAATTGTAATCTTCTCTATTAATCTATTAGTAGATATCTGACCAAAACTAATAAGGCTCATATCTTCTCTGAAATTTGAGGCATTATTATGCATTTGTATCCATAGGTTCATTTCGAATATGATATTAATCAAGCAGAACAAGAGAGGTAGATAATTAGTTAAGTCAGCTTATATAAAAATATGTATAGGTATGCACATAATAAGGGGGTATATTAAAGTTGATATATAAAGGAATCAGGAAATTAAATGGAACAAGTAACTTGTACTGCATGCAAAGCATACTATGTAAATGCTGACGGCACTCGTCACGAATGCCAGTTAGGACATGTAATTAAATGTAATGGGATAAATCAGTTTATTCAGACAATTTCATATGCTCCTCTAAAAAAATGTCCCAAACCTCTTACTGATCAAAAGTTCTTGGCATTGCGTCTATACCACCAGACATGCCTCAATCCATAACCGCATAAAATTTATGAACTTTAATGGGGAATCTGATAAAGCCAACATCCTTACCGGATAAAAATCATATGAAACTTCATTTACATTCGGTGGGATTGAAGTTTTCTTTAACTGCTTTAGACCAAACAATGGATTTTCCGGAAGCGGATATCGTTGCGTCATGCAATTTCGCTAATTGTTTTGAAATATTTCATCATTTAACTACCTATAAAATTCATACTCATTAAAAATAATTAGATCTAAATATTGAGTTTTCTTGTCCCTAACCATTTCACCATTGCCGGGTCACGATGGTCGAAAAATAAACTTTTCTTTGTATCAAGCGAAATGATCGATTCCATATCTTCTGAGTTTAATTCAAAGTCGAAGATATTAAAATTCTCTACCATTCTTTCTTTACGAACTGATTTAGGTATACCAATTATCCCTCTTTGTGTAAGCCAGCGCAGAATTACCTGGGCAACCGATTTATTATATTTCCCGGCAATTGAAACCAATAATTCATTTTTGAAAATGTTGTTCTTTCCTTCGGCAAATGGTCCCCAGGATTCAATCTGAATATTGTTTTCAATCAGAAATTTTTGAGTTTCAATCTGTTGATTGTAAGGATGTGTTTCAACCTGATTCACTGCAGGTTTTATTTTGGTATGAATTATCAAGTCCATTATCCGGTCAGGTTGAAAATTGCTTACACCAAGGGCTTTAATCCTGCCCTCCTGAAAGAGTTCTTCCATAGCACGCCATGATCCATAAATATCTCCATAGGGTTGATGAATCAAATACAGGTCCAGATAATCTGTTTGTAAATTCTTTAATGATTTTTCAAAAGCTGTCTTTGTATTATCAAATCCGGTTTGCTCAATCCAGAGCTTTGTAGTAATAAAAAGCTCTTCCCTTGCTACACCACTTTTTTTGAAAGCTTTACCTACAGCTTCTTCATTCATATAAGATGCTGCTGTATCAATCAACCGGTAGCCGGAGCTGATCGCATCAAAAACGCCTCTTTCACATTCATTGAGATCTATTACCTGGAAAACCCCAAACCCTAATATGGGCATTTCTACTCCATTATTTAATATAACTTTTTGCATAATATATTCTCCATTTATTTTACGTTTCAAATATAAAAAAGTATAAATGCCGGTGAGCCATTTAAGTTTCAATTAAGGTGAAATTCGAAAGTAATTAAGGGTTATTCCTATAGACTTTTGACTATTTAATATTTAAGTTTGATCTATAGCACATATATAGATCGGGATATTTTTGATTTTCTGTTATTCTTGATTTGATGACCCTCTCTTAAGCAAATCTCCCCTCGTATTTACCTGACTAATTTCAATTTCTTATAGCACTTGTTTAGTAGCCGAAAGATAATTGTTAATTAAATTTTCTTATAAAAGTTAAATATAAAGGATATCGCAAATGAAAAAATTGCTTCCATTTTTATTTTTTCTGCTTTTTATAGCTGCAAATTCAACTGCACAGGTAACAAATCTTACTATTAATGGGCAGAATTCAAATTTCACTTTAGCTACCGGTAGTCCGCTTAGCTGGAGTTATAATGTCCCGGTAGGAAGCGCTACTAATATAGAATTTTGGTTCGATACAGATCAAAACGGAATCCTGGATCCTGCTGTTGATATATTATGGCAATCTCTTATTCAGACAGATGGAATAATTAATGGCAGCAACGGACAGAATGTAATCCCTGACATGGATGGCATTGCAAATGGTCAGGTAACTTTTAATATAAGTGTTGGGCTGGCTCCCTCTCATTACATTATCGTCTTTAAAAATAATAATGATACTAAGACTTTTAACGGAATTGTAACTCCATTAATTTCGCCTGCATTTACAATTTCCGGTCACGTTTCCACCCCTTCCGGAACCACCAATCAGAATATACCACTAGCCCTTGATTTTAAAAATAACGGTGCAGATATCTTCTGGGATGCACTGACTGATATTAATGGAGATTTCCTTATTCTGATGCCATCCAATATTCCAGGCAATCCATGGAATCTGTCTATTGATAATCAGAATATTAATAATTCATTCTCAGTATCACCATCTCAATATACCCTGAACATTACTCCGGGTACTTCCACATATCCCAATAATAACTTTACTCTTTCCGTTCCTCCTGAAGGCTTAACAAACCTTAATGTTAACGGTTCATCAACTAATTTTAGTATGGTTTCAGGAAATCAGCTTAGCTGGAGCTACAATGTTCCTGTTGGAGATGCTACTGCAATTGAAATCTGGATCGATACTGATCAGGATGGACAACTGAATCCTGCTTCTGATGTTTTGTGGGCATCTTTCTCACAGGTAGATGGAGTAACAAACAACCAAAACGGGCTTCCTGATATGGATGCTCAAGGCGGCAGCGTTTCTTTTCAGCAGAATATTGGACTGGCACCTGCACATTACATTTTCGTATTCAATAATCATAATAACAGAAAATATGTTACCGGAATAGTAAATCCATTGCCGTCACCGTCATTTAACATCTCCGGTAATGTCTCTGTCCCGGATGGCGCTAAGAAACAATACATTTCGATGCGTCTTCAAAATAGTTCAAGTAACGGCGCAATATTCTGGAATGCCCTCACTGACAATAACGGCAATTTTACAATTCAAATGAATTCTGATATATCGGGCAATCCATGGAATCTTAGCGTGGATAATAGTTCAGGGCAAAATTTGTTTAACAGTAATCCTCGCTCCATCTCAATCAATATGGATCCCGGTATTACAGCTTATACAGGAAATCATTTTGATATAACTCAGGGTTCAATGAATAATAAAACCATTTTAGTCAACACCCCTAACGGCGGGGAAGTATGGAGACCGGGTGAAAACCATACTATTTATTGGAATATGTACGGTCTTTCAAGTGCTAAGGTTGAATATTCAACTGATAGTGGAAATTCCTGGAATTTAATTGCTGATAACCTCCCCCAAAACCAATGTTATTATAACTGGACAGTGCCATCAGTTAATTCACAAAACTGTTTTATAAAAGTGTCCGATGCTTCTGATAATTCGGTTAATGATATAAGCGATCGTAATTTTACAATATACCAGCCTGTTGATTATATACAATTACCGGGTACCGGGCAGAATTCCCTCAATTTCGGCAATACATATATTTCTTTGGACTTAAATGTCCTTACCCCGGATCAGATAACTGCTACTTTCTATCAAAATGATGCGCCGCAGCCCGGTAATTTGCCAGATGGTATAATTTCATGCAGCAGCTTTTACTGGCATATAACAACATCCGGAAATATTATTTTTAATAATGGTTGTATTAAAATACCGGTTGCAATTTTAGAACAAATCGGCAACCCATATCTCTTCGTATGGATGAAGAGATCATATTCCGGTGACCCATGGACAAACATTGGGGCAGCAATTATGGATGGAAATTTTGTCAGCACAGTCCCTTTCGCATCTTTCTCTGAGTTTGCTTTAGGTACTACCGATGACGCTTTATTACCTGTTGAGCTTTCATCATTCATGTCCGTTCCAAATGGAAGAACGATTCAGCTTAATTGGGCAACCGCTACAGAAAAGAATAGTGATAGATTTATTATCGAAAGAAAATCAGCCGGCAGTGATTGGGGAACTGTTGGTTCAGTTAAAGCTTCGGTATTAAGTAACTCACCAAAACAGTATTCATTTACGGATAAAAACCTTCAGTCAGGTAGTTATCAATATCGTCTTAAGATGATTGATAACAACGGAACCTTCGAAAATAGCAAGGTGCTTGATGCACTGGTTGCTGTACCTAAAAATTTCGAACTCAGTCAGAATTTCCCTAACCCGTTCAATCCATCAACGGTTATCAGGTACTCTCTGCCAATTGAGAGTAACGTAATTATCAGGTTCTACAATTCCCTCGGTCAATGTATTCGTGAAGTTAATGAGGGTAAAAAGCAGACCGGATATTATGATCTCAATTTTAATTCAGCTGGTCTTACAAGCGGAATATATTTCTACAGAATACAAGCAGGAAGTTTTGTTGCTACTAAAAAGATGATGCTCTTAAAATAACATCCTTATAATTTTAGCTAAAACTTTAAGCCGTCAGCTTATTCTGACGGCTTTTTAATTAAATGGTGAAATCCAATATCTGAAGATCATTGAACATGAGTGGTTTATCAAATGTTTTGAACCCGCATGGAAATAAATTAAAAAAACCTATACAGTAGTTAGGCAGGTTTTTGCAAAAAAAGAGAAATATTTATTTTTTTTATTTTTCTCTTTTTTCCGGATTTGGAACCTAACTGCAGGTACAAAGACGCAATAAATTTCTCCAAAATTAAAGTTTCTCTGGTCTTCAGACATTTTGATTTTGATGAAAATCAGATATCAATGCAAATTTTGAAATGAATTCCTTTGCTTTGCTCCTCGATTTAAATGACAATATATTAGGAAATGGGACTTAATATTCCTTACTGTATCCATATTTTGATAAATAAGAATTTATATCTTTTCTGAATCAAATACTTTTTTTGACCGATAGGGTTAAGCAAACTTACAATTCTGAATATCATATTTCTGATTAAGAATAATTACTTAATGGACGGGAACCTCTTGGTTCCCGTGCGCTTATCGTCCAGACATCGATACACCCATAAAATCTTACCGGTAAAAGCGGGGTCCCTAAACCCCCGCCTTCACTAGGTTACCATTATTTAGAAGGAGCCCTGAACGCTAATTATTCCCCCATTACGGTTGGAATCAATATTTAATTTCTCTCCCCCTATACCTGCTTCCCAATTTATAATGTGTTCATAAGACATTCCGGTATTCTTTAATGAATAAACTGGTACCTGATCTTTAAGGCACCGTATGCTGAATCCGAAAGTCTTATCATATGGTATTTTGTATATGTTGGCATCTTCATCTATGTAGAGATTAATACTGTTAGCACTTTCTGGTCCAAATTCTGTTGAGCTCCAGAAATAAGAACTGGAACATAAATCATGGAATGAACCGTTGTAGCTTCTGTGCCCTGACATTAAAGATGAAAACCCACTGCGGTTATAACCCTTGGTCCACTTAGTAGCTTGACCAATCGCCTTAAGTGCATTACCATCAAGATTTACTCTTGTCTCCAATGTCAGGAATTCTGTATTCTTTGGTATGTGCCAGCCCGCAGGCGCTAATCCTCTTGGATCATTTACCGCATACCAATTATATAACTTCCCATATTTATTACCATTTGCAGGATCATTTTTATAATTGCACCAGGCTCCGGTTTTTAATAATTCCCATTCTCTTGCATCTTTTATTTCAGGTATCTTGTCCCCGTTTTGATAATAATCTGTATTTAGATTCTCCGTCATCCATTCCTGGTCCCCGATTTTAACTATTTCCATAAATTATCCCATATTGGTTAATAAATAATAATTAATCTGGTTCTATGTATTAAACTTTCGCCGCATTATTCTGAAGGTTATATAGATCATAAAAAAGATCAGCGACATTCCTACGGATGATATCAATGCTATCGTTTCTCCCCGCATAAATGAAAAAACTGAGGCGCCTAAAAATATTATGCCGAATACTAGATTCTGATTATTGCTGGATCCCATATTATCTCCTCAAAATTATTTTCAAATCGCAAATGAATAATACTGTTTTACTATTACCAGAATATTAATTCAATATTATCGTTGTATTAAATGTGAATGTGACTGGATTATTTCTTTAATCGGAATGAAAAAGATGTCCCCTTATTCAGTTTGCTTTGAACTTCTATCTTTGTGCCGTGAGCATCCAGGATATGTTTTACTATTGCAAGCCCCAATCCTGAATCTCCCGCTTCTTTTGACCTTGCCTTATTTACCCTGAAAAATCTTTCGAATATACGGTCAAGGTATTCAGGTGCAATCCCAATACCTGTATCTTTTATTGTTATTTTGCCTGATTTCTCCTCCTCTTCTATCATTATTTCAACTCCTCCTGTTTCTGTATATCTAATGGCATTCTGGATTAGGTTGGTCATTACCTGCTTTATCTTTTCCTTATCGCCTAATAACTTAAGTGTCGGGGGAACCTCGTGCAACAATAATTTGAGCGATTTCTTCTCTGCTTGGGGAACAAATTCATTTACAACCGAGGAGAAGTATTTCTCAGCATTAAAATAGCTGAAACTTAAACGCATTTGTCCCGATTCTATCATTGATATATCAATCAGGTCATTCAAAAGGTTATTAAGGTTATTGGTATGCCTGCTCGCTTTTTCAAGAAATTGTTTGTTTACTTTTTGATCGTCAATTGCTCCGTTAAGCAAAGTTTCGATATATCCCTGTATGGTGAATATCGGTGTTCTTAATTCGTGGGATACATTTCCAAGAAATTCTGATCTTACTTTCTCCAGCTTTTTCATGTAGTCCATGTCATCTTGTATCTTTTCATACATTGAACGGATTTCAGACTGGATCCCTCCTAAATATGATGGAAGTTCAATCTCTTGTGAAGTTTCATAATCATTATTCTTTATCTTATTGAATATTTCCTTCAGTGATTCCGTCCTCCTGTGTTTTTCCCGGATAGTTATAACCATCATACCAATGTTGAAAAGAAAAAAAAGAATGGATATATACAAAAATCCAATTCCGTGGAATCCTAGTACATATACTATAATTAAAAAAGAAATAAAAGCTGCTGTTCGCCAAATGTCCTGTGCCTTTGAAAATAATATATATTGAGGTATATGCTTAAACATCCTTGAACTTATAACCCACTCCTTTTTTAGTTTCAATTAGATCAGCCAGATCTCCCAGCTTTTCTCTTATTTTACGTATATGTACATCTACTGTCCTGTCATCCACATAAGCATTCGCACCCCATACATTCTGTAGTAGTAATTCACGGCTGAATACTTTTCCCTGGTTTTTAACAAGAAAGCATAATAATTCGAATTCCTTTTTCGGAAGTAATTTCTCGATGTTGTGTACTTTTACTATATATTTTTCAATATCTATTATAAGCCCATTTATATTATAAATCTCTTTATTTGTCTTTTTGCTAAGCTCGTCTTTGTTCTCAAATTTTCTAAGATTTGATTTTACTCTTGCCATTAACTGTTGCGGGGATATTGGCTTTTTGATATAGTCGCTGGCACCTAATTCAAGTCCCAGTATTTCATCAATTTCTGAGGTCTTTGCAGTTAAGAATATGATTGGTATATTATGATAATCCATGTTTCCCTTGATCTTCTTGCAAACTTCATATCCCGTTAACTTGGGCATCAGTATGTCAAGAATTACAAGATCGGGGTTCTGAACTATCTTTTCCAACGCCTCCTCTCCATCGTAAGCAGTTATTACTTTATAATTTTCTTTTTCAAGATTATACTTAATAAACTCGACAATATCTTTTTCATCATCGACTAACAATATCTTTTTCTGGGTCGCCATATAAGAATTATTCAAATTATTAGTAAAATTATAGCCACTTGCTTTGAAGCAATATTCTAAATTAAATAATAATTTAATCAGTTATACCATCATCTAAAAACCAACACTTTCTAATTTTAATAAATAGGAAAGAATTTGCGGTCTCTTTAATAATTCTGTTATTTTCCAGTAAAAAAATGCAGCCAAATAAGGCTGTAATTGGCCTATCATATTAATCCATTTGATTGCTGAAATATATATCCTCTATGTTAATACAAGGTTATTAATATATTATCAAAAAATTAATTCGCTATTAGTAAAGACCATTTAGTGAATTATTGCCACAATTTGACGTTACCTTTACCGGCAAATTTCAAAAATTAGATTAACTAAATGGGAACCTCAAAAAATAATTTTATAGCCTCATAAATGCAATTGTTATTTAATATCTTAAAAACTTAATTTCTTTTGTTTAAAGACTGGGATTTGCTAAATGTTTTGGAATGTAGTAAAATAGCTTGGAAAAACTGAAGCCTTATTAAAATTTAATGAAATTAATCAAATCTCTTTTTTTCGTTTTAGTAATTCCTCTATCGTTAATTAGCAATGTTGATTCCTCTGTTTCTTCTCCTAAGTCTCAAAAAACTCTGGGCGAAATTAAAAATCAATTGGATATATCCGCATATGCAAAGGTGATGCTCAAAGAGTTTTCTCCAAATGATGGTCTCCCGCAAAGTTCTATTATGGCTATAACTACCGATAAACTTGGCCGATTATGGATTGGTACACAGGATGGTGCTGCTTATTATAATGGACGTAAATGGACTATCGTCGATCTTCCAAACAGAAATAATTCCAACTATATTCAATCCATGTGTGCTGCCGATGATAGCTCAATATGGATAAGTGCTAATAGGGGACAGGTGCATAGATATAAGAATGGACTATGGCAGTCCTTTGATACTTCAAATGGCTTGGCAAGTAATATTGTTAACTGTATTAAGCAAGTTTATAATAAAAATGGTGAGGTTACTTTCTGGTTCGGGACCGACAAAGGTGTTTCCAAATTATACAATGGAAGATGGAAAACTTATAATGAAAAAAACAGTGGGGTCACTTCTATCAATATTTTTGACATATGTAATTCTGGGGATGGCTCCATTTGGTTTGCTACTGCCAAAGGTATTTCCGTCTATTCTGAAGGTAACTTTCACGATCTCGTACTTCCTAAGGAACTTTCAGGCGCTGGCATTTTCAGGGTTACTCAGGGGAAAGACGGGGCAATGTGGGTAGTGCGAAATGGGTATGTAGGTATATTTAAAAATAAAATGTGGACTTTGATTCCTATAAAAGGACTTAAAACCGATGCCCGTTCTACTGCTTTGTTCTTAAGCAGCTCAGGGGATGTCTGGTTAGGTACGGAAAATGGAATTATGTTGATTCCTCCTGTCCATAAAACATTCTCAGATATAGATATAAAAAAATTCTATACCGGAACAGATTTTGAAAATAAAATGGGAAGTGTTTTTTGCATTCATGAATCTGGTACCGGTGTAATTTGGTTTGGTACCCTGCTTGGATTGTACCGCTACATTCCCGGTAAATGGATTTCTTTAAATGACAAGACCGGTCTATCTGAAACGCCGATTACTTTTATTTATGAAGATCCGGAGGGCGGATTTTTTTTTGGTACTCCTAAGGGGCTTTTTCAATATAGCAGCAACGGGTGGAAACTATTGAACGACAAATCAGGTCTTTCAAATAATTTCGTAAAATCTGTAATTAAATCAAAGGATGGTGCTCTCTGGGTTGGAACCTTAGGTGGAGGAGTTGATCGATTTTATAAAGGCCGATGGAAAATATTTAATACACATAACGGACTGGCGGATAATCGCGTTTATTCTATTATTCAATCTGAAAACAGTGCCTTATGGTTTGCAACTGCTAACGGTGTTTCAAAATATCTTAATAATCAATGGGTTACTTATACTACTGCAAATGGTCTTGCAGGCAATCAGGTTATGTCTTTGTTTCAGTCTAAAGATAGCTCAATATGGTTTGGTACCCGGTCCGGTCTTTCAAGATTAAATAATGACCACTGGGAGTCTTTCTTTTCTCCAAATACCCCGGGAAGAAATGTCGTCCAGTGTATAAATAGTTCTTCTGACGGTTCTCTTTGGTTTGGAACCTTAAGTAGCGGAATTTTTCGGTTTGACCCCAAAACCTATAAATGGAAAACTTATAACGATACTACTTCCCCTGCTTTGGCAAATAATGTTATTTACCAGGAGGAGGAGGACCGTTTTGGAAGATTCTACTTTTTGACAAATAAAGGTGTTACTCGGATATCATCATCTGAATTTAATGCACCTGATAAAGAAAACTATCCTGAAATATTTACTATGGAGGATGGTCTTACCAGTAACGAAGGGATGATAAGGGCTTCTATTGTTGATTCCAAAGGAAGAATTTGGGTCGGTACTACTAAAGGTGCTTGTTATTTTGATCCTGAATCTGAAATTCCCGACACTCTGAAAAAACGTTTACTCATCGAAAATGTGTATCTTCAGAATTCCCGGGATAAGTTTCAGTTGTCTGATGGTGTTAAGTTAAAATTTAACCAGAATAATCTCACATTTGAATATGCCCTGCTCTCTTTTTTCAAAGAATCAAATTCTCTGTTTCAAACACAACTGGAACCCTATGAATCTAATTCTTCAGGATGGACTAATTTTCATCTTAAAGGATATACTAACCTTCCAGACGGTAAATATGTCTTCCGTGTGTGGGGAAAAGATTATGCGGGTAATATAAGCGGACCAATTGAATTCAGTTTTATTATTAGTCCGCCATTCTGGTATGAATGGTGGTTTATTGTTTTGTCTTCTTTATTATTTATCGCTCTGATTATTATTACTGCACGGCAATACACTGCAAATAAACTTAAAAGACAATTGGAAAAACTTGAAAGACAGCAGATTATTGAACGTGAAAGAACAAGAATTTCCCAGGATATGCACGATACGGTCGGTTCTAGCCTTACCCGTATTGCAATTCTTAGTGACCGTTTGGGCAGAGAAGTTAAGAATCAGGACATGAATGGAAATAAATTCTCCTCGGTTAAGGACTGGTCAAACATTATAGGAACTACCGCTAGAGAAGTAATTGATACTATGAATGAGATTATCTGGTCGCTTAGTCCTAAGCATGATAACCTTGAAAGTCTTGTTGATTATATCAGGCATTTTATAAATGCAATGCTTGAATCCTCTAATATTGCCTTCAATTTGAATTTGCCTGAATCGATTCCTGAAATTACTCTTCGTCCCGATTTCAGAAGGAATGTTTTTCTGATTGTAAAGGAAGCGGTTAATAATGTTATTAAACATTCAAAAGCCGCTAATGTAATTATTTCCGTCTCTCTGGCTGATGGGAAATTGGAAGTTCAAATAAAAGATGATGGCACAGGTATTAAAGATGCAGTTACAAAACCGGTTACTTCCGGTGGGTTTGGCTTAAGGAATATGCATCAGAGAGCTGAATTAATAGGTGCGCGTTTAGAGATAAATTCCAGTGAAAAATCAGGAACTTCAGTCATATTATGTGTCGATCTAAAGACATAACACCCCATATGGGGTATTGTTATTGCATTTGAATGATATATATTTCCTTAACGTATTATTGAGCGCATGATTTGGAAAATGTTAATATTATAATTGTCGAAGATGACCAGCTTATAAGGGAAGGACTTTCATCTTCCATTGATGAATATCCTGGGTTTTGTTGCATAGGAGCTTTCTCTTCTGCAGAAGAAATGCTCGAAAAAGTAGAAGATCTTGACCCTCACATTATATTAATGGACATCGGTCTTCCGGGCATGAATGGAATTGAATGCCTTAAACAAGTGAAACTAATTTTACCTGATTTATTGGTTGTTATGATTACAGTGTTTGAGGATGATGATAGGGTATTTGATTCAATCGTCAATGGTGCTGATGGGTATTTACTTAAAAAGACTCCTGTACCGAAAATTATTGAATCTTTGAATGATCTACGGCGGGGAGGTGCCCCAATGAGCAACCAGATTGCAAGGCGCGTACTTGAAACTTTCCGCAAGAAAACTCCAATCGACGAAACATATATCCTTTCTAAAAGAGAGAAAGAAATACTCGACCAGCTTGCTAAAGGATATACATATAAACAGATTTCGGATAATTTGTTTATTAGTCCTGAAACTGTACGTGGTCATCTGAAAAATATTTATCAGAAGCTTCATGTGCATTCAAAAATGGAGGCAGTCAGCAAAATCTCGCGTTTAAGGTCTTATCTGAAATAATTCTATTACTCTATGCCCCGCTTGTATAAAAATTAAACACTGCTTTTATTTATAATAAAACCCCGCATATGTGGTATTGTACCTTGATTCCCCTCTAACTAAGTTAAATCAACATTATTAACAATTGTATTTGAAAAAGGAAAACAAATGTTTAAATCTTTACAAAAGATAAGAAAATCCCTTTCATTTTCTTTAACTATTATAATTGCAATTTCTGCTGTCTTACAAAATTTGAGTTTTGCGCAAATCTTAAAATCAGATTTGCCGGTTACCAACAGTGGGATATATACTATGTATAAGGATGGCAATACGATGTACGTCGGTGGCCCCTTCTCTTATGCAGGTCCAAGTACAGGTCGGGGTGTTCTTCTCGATAGCCAAACAGGATTGTATGATAAAAATTTTCCGAAAGTAAACGGAACTATCAATGTATGTGTCCCGGATAATAATGGTGGCTGGTATATTGGCGGTCAGTTCACAAAAGTAGGCAGCGAATTTCGAAATTCTGTGGCTCATATCCGCGCGGGAGGACAGATTGATGATTGGAATCCAAACATTATCTTTGCTGAACAATACTACGGAACCCCCCTTGTTAACACAATTGCCTTGAATAATTCCATTATTTACATAGGGGGTGCATTCGACCGTGTCGGAAGTGCAGTTCGTAATAATTTGACTGCTGTTGATCTGAATGGTGTAGCAACTTCATGGAATCCTGATCCGACTATTTTGGCAGAAATAAATACAATTGTTGCAACTGATACTGTGGTATACTTCGGCGGTAACTTTGCAACATTAAATGTTGGTATTAATGCTAATATCCCCCGGTTGAACCTTGCGGCAGTTGATGTAAAGGATGGAATGCCGACATCCTGGAATGCCCCCGTTACCGGTCAGCAATCTCTTATTATGGTATATGGTCTGTGCCTTTCTGATACAATTTTATTTGTATGCGGTAATTTTGATTATATCGGGGGTATGACCCGTCATAGGGTTGGAGCAGTAAGCACAAAATTAGCAGGCAATAGTGGAACTACTGTTACATCATGGAATCCCCAAACTACTAATTATTTCTTGAATCCGACTGCAATAATATATTCAATTATTACTAATGGCGATTCGGTTTTTATTGGAGGCAACTTTGACAAGTTCGGAGCTTCAGCAAGAACAAAACTTGCTCTGGTTAGCAAATCATCAGGAGCTATATTCCCCTGGAATCCTGTTTTTTCTGAACCATCCTGGGCTCAGGGGGGCGTAAAGGTTGCTGTAAAATGTCTCGCAATCTATGATAATACTCTGTATGTCGGCGGGTCATTTAGTGTTATTCAGGGAATCACAAGAAATAATCTTGCGGCTTTTGATCTTAAAGATGGAACTTTAAATAACTGGAATCCTTATGTCTCTAATTCTGTTTTGTCAATTCAAGCAACATCTGGTGGAATTTACGCAGGCGGGGATTTCACTTCTGTAAATG
>JARLHD010000397.1 GCA_031292435.1 Ignavibacteriaceae bacterium | reverse complement strand
GATGGAACCTTTGCTCAGAGAAAAGATATCAGTAAACTTAAGATATTTAGGAGTGAACAGAATTGAACCTTTTTGAAGCAAAGCCCATTCCAATAAATTTTCCAGTAATGTATAAAGAGCTAAAACTGAACGATATAAAGAACTGCTGTATTTTGTAATTACTGCAGGAGACATATTATGGCTATCAGTGGCTAAAGCTTCTGTAAAACCTATCAAATTATTAAATGAACTTTTCAGATCGTGTGCGATGATAGAGAATAATTTATCCTTCTCAGAATTTAATTTTGCCAGTTCCTGATTTGATTTTTTAATTTCTGCCTCAGCCAATTTACGTTCAGTAATATCGCGTTCAACATAAAGGATGCTGGTGGGTTTACCGTTAGAATCATGCAAGACGCTGGCATTTACATCAATATAAAACCTACTATTATCTTTTTTAACGGCTTTATATTCTGTAATCTGTTTACTCTTTTCACCTGAAATCAACTTCCGTGTATTTTCAAGTAATAATTTATGATCTGACGGATCAATAAAATCAAAGATAGATCTTCCTAAAATATCAATCATTTTATTACTTTCATATCCATGCATACGGATCAATTTATCCGATATTAATTGAATTTTTCCATCCAGGGAAATCATTCCTATTCCATCAGGAGAGGCGGCAATAACAGCTTCCCATTTCTGGCTGCTTTGCTCCAGAGCCTCTTCAGCCAATTTAAGGTTAGTTATATCAGTAAGAAAGTTCAAAGTTGCAGGCGATCCATCCCAATCAATTAGGACAGCGTTCATATAAACCCAACGGATAGATCCGTTCTTATTCAGCAACCGGAATACATAATAACTTGGAATATTTTCGCCCTTCAATCTTTTTAAGTGATTTTCAACCACGCGGGCACGATCTTCAGGGTGTATAAATAATTGGAAAGGGATGGTGCCGATCTCTTCTTCCGAGTAGCCTGTAATAGTTCTTGTTATAGGGTTGGTTAGACAGAGGAATCCACCTTTAACAACGACAATTGCTTCGTTGGAACAATCCACTAACTGACGGTATTTTCGGTCAAGAAGTGTTACTACATCATTGGTGGAGTCAATAGAAGTTTGAAGCCGGATCTCTAAAGAATCAATTTCATTTTTCACACGTTCGAAATTAGTAACAGCATCGTGGTACTTAATTTTCAGAGAATCGTTATCACGTTTAAGCTCCCCGTTCTCTATAAGAAGTTCTTCGTAAGTTTTAGATCTATCATCCATTATTATCAGACTGAAGTGTTGAAATAAGACCTAAAAACCTACAAATATTTTATCATATTCTCAATCTAATATATAATGCCCGGATTAAGTATAATTATAATTCATAATGACTTCTTCCGTACATTGAGTATAAGCCTCTTTTATCTAAAAGAATGGGATCCTTGGTAACCATCATTTGTAAGAATTTGTGAGCTTGTTTCAGATAATAATATGTATCCT
>JARLHD010000396.1 GCA_031292435.1 Ignavibacteriaceae bacterium | reverse complement strand
TTCTATATGTTATTACAAAGAAAAGAATAAAAAACAGGATTATTTTTTTAGCAACGTGATTTTTCATATTAAAGTAATTCCAATCAGCCAAATTTATTTTTTAATAAATATACCGGGATTCCTATTAAGACTATAATTAAACCAGGCCAAGTATATTGAGGTTTATAAACCAGCAGGATTATGGAAATAGAAGCAGCAATAAATATATATAAGGCAGGCAGAAACGGATATCCAAAAGCTTTATATGGCCGTTCAGCATCAGGTTGTTTCTTTCTTAAAATGAAAACACCTGCGATAGTAAGCATATAGAAAATGAGAACTGCAAAAATAACATAATCAAGAAGCTGACCATATGTACCAGACAGGCATAAAATACTTGCCCATACGGCCTGAATGATAAGAGCATTTGCCGGGACTGAGTTTTTATTCAGCACACCGACCTTTTTAAAGAATAAATTATCTTTGGCCATCGCATAATAAACCCGAGCTCCTGAGAGGATCAGTCCGTTATTGCAACCAAAAGTGGAGATCATAATAAGTACAGCCATGATAATAGCGGCTGGTTCACCCAGAAATATATTAGCAGCGGCAGTAGCAACCCTATCTTCAGCGGCAAACTGAATTCCATGATTCGCTATGCCAGCAGCCCCCGGATCTCCTCTTAATGGAAGGATCACAAGATATGATACATTGACTAACATATATATAATCGTAACGGTAAGAGTTCCAATCAAAAGAGATAGGGGGAGATTCCTTTTAGGATTTTTAACTTCCCCTGCAGTAAATGTTATATTATTCCAGGCATCGCTTGAGAAAAGGGAGCCAACCATTGCGACACCAATTGCGATGATGACCGAAAACCCAGATAGCTGTGTAATCCATTCAATTTTTCCAGAAGACATATGAATCCATTGACCCTTCCATATATTTGAAAAATTAACAACTATTGCATGTGAATTAGCACCTACGAATAAACCAAGGACAATAAGACCAGCAATTGAAATAATTTTTGCAGTAGTAAAAATATTCTGCACTAATTTCCCTTGTTTCAATCCTTTAATATTTATATAGGATAGAATAACGATAGTGAAAATCGCCAGGAGCTGTCCAGCAGAAATATTTAATCCCAGAAAAGTAATCAGAATATTATTCGTACCGAGACCAGGTAATAAAACACCAGTAAATTTAGCAAATGCAACCGCAACTGCAGCAATAGTTCCAGATTGAATAATAAGGAAGAGAGTCCATCCATACAGGAAACCGATCAAGGGATTATAAGCTTCACAAAGATATATATACTGACCACCTGCCTTGGGCATCATAGCTGCAAGTTCTCCATAACTAAGAGCTGCGATGAGGGTAATAACTCCCGCAATAAACCAAACGAGAAGAAGAAGTCCAGCAGAACCGACAGTCCTTGCAATATCAGAACTGACGATAAATATTCCTGAACCGATCATAGATCCGATAACAATCATCACGGAATCGAATAGACCAAGCTCGTGCCTGAAGGAGGAAGGAAAAGAGCCATTATTATTGTTAAGACGGTACATATTTATACTTTTAGGTTATAGTAAAAATTATATGTTAAGGAAATTATTAAAATAAAATGTTAATACAATCATAATCAGGCAATTTATCCATTAGGAGTGTATTATGGAAATAATTTAAAATATCCTATACTATAGGTAGGTGTCTTTTTGAGAAAAAAGAGAAAAATATATTTTATTTATTTTTCGTACTTTTTAAGAGTGCGTTTTTGTACTAAATAAAGCCTTTTTAAGTCAGTTAAGTGATATCGGACACTTTGGTTGAATTGATAAAATGTTAAGGTTAATTATTTAGGTTATTCATTTATGGTATCAACCACTATGCAGGAATTGAAGAATGTTACTGCTCTATGCGATCTTCCGGAAGAGCATCTTAAATGGATTTTGGATCATTCAGAATACTTTGAATACGAAGACGGGGCAATGATTAGAAAGACCGGAGATGCTGCTGAAGAAATGATAATAATCTTAGAAGGCAGTGTTTCTTTTTATATGGACGTTAAGGGAAGATTAATTTATTACCATGATTTTACAAATGATGATATTTCCGGCGGAGTAACGGGGCTACTTCCCTACTCAAGGATGAAAGTATACCCAGGAAGTTCATTTGCTGTGGGAAAAGTTCGAATGCTTCACCTGCACAAAAAATATTTTCAGGAACTAGAGCATTTAAACCCAGATTTGATTCAAAAGTTAATTGGATATATGACAGAACGGGCAAGATCATTTGCCACCACACAGATGCAGCATGAAAAAGTGAATGCACTCGGACAACTATCTGCGGGGATAGCTCATGAATTAAATAACCCAGCATCGGCGATAAACAGGATATCATCAGAATTGACAAGACGATTAAAACTAAATTATGAGCTTACGGAAGGACTACTTCGATACAAAATTTCCGAAGACAATATTAAAAATATACGAAGCATTGTTGAAACAAAACATCTTAGCAATAACAATAAGCTCAGTGCACTTCAAAGGATGAACAGAGAAGATGAAATAACAGGTTGGCTTAGTAATGCCGGGTATTCAGAAAATCAACTGGTAAGCGAAACCCTTGCGGAGGCAGGATTTTCAAGTGAGGAACTTGAAAATATTAAAGGTGGTGCTGACAAAGATTCATTTATCCGTATAATTCAATGGCTTGAAAATTTATTAAGCTCGCAAAAGATCCTAAAGGATCTTGAGGAAGCATCAACACGAATTTCAACATTAGTAGGAGCGATAAAGAGTCATGTGCATATGGATCAAACGAACGAACTGCAATCAACTAATATTCACAACGATATTGAGAACACCCTTACGCTATTAGGACATAAGTTCCGCGATAAAAACATTAATGTTAGAAAACTGTTCTGTGACAATCTTAAGGAGGTACCTGTTTACGTGGGAGAATTGAACCAGGTATGGACTAATCTAATTGACAATGCAATTTATGCTTTAGGCAGAGAGGGAGAACTTATAATTGAGACAACCTGCGACGATAAAAATGTTGTTGTAAAAATCATTGATAATGGTGCAGGGATCCCACCTGATATACTGAACCGTATCTTTGATCCATTTTTTACCACTAAGAAAGTAGGTGAAGGAACCGGAATTGGATTAGATCTTGTGAACAGGATTATTAAACATCATAACGGCAGTATAAAAGTGAATTCCAGACCAGGCAAGACAGAGTTTGCCGTTTGTATCCCGATTATACAAAAGCAATAATTTTATTTTATAAAGTCCGAATATAAAAATCATAATATGAAACTACCATTTATAATAATTGTCGATGATGACGAACATGTACTCCGGGCAATACAGCGTGATGTCCGAAATAAGTATCATGAAGATTACCGTGTAAATGCAACCGATTCAGCGAATGAAGCAATCGAGCTAATAAAGGAACTAAAACTTAAGAATGAGGCGGTAGCTTTATTTATTTCTGACCAGCGTATGCCCGAGATGGAGGGAATCACATTTTTAGCAAAAGCAAAGGATATTTATCCGGATGCTAAGTTAGTTCTGCTAACTGCTTATTCGGATATTGAGGCAGCGATAAAAGCTATCAATGACATTAAACTTAATCATTATCTGCTCAAGCCCTGGAATCCTCCAGAGGAAAAACTATATCCTGTGCTCAATGATTTGTTAGACGAATGGCAGGCGTTTTATAAACCTGATCATGAAGGAATACACATTATTGGATTCCAATGGTCGCCGAAATCGCATCGTCTTAAGGAATTTCTATCAGGTAATTTAATTCCATATATCTGGTTGGATATTGAGATTAACCCTGAAGCTGAAAAATATCTTACCAGCGCAAACGTATCCAAATCAGATGTTCCCCTGGTAGTAATGAGAGATGGTTCATATATGACGGACCCTTCCCTACCGGAACTTGCGACCCGAATTGGTCTAAAGCACATAGCTTCAGAAAAGATGTATGATGTACTAATAATAGGTGCCGGTCCAGCAGGATTGGCAGCATCAGTATATGGATCATGCGAAGGGCTAAAGACATTATTGATTGAGAAGAGTAACCCAGGAGGACAAGCAAGCAGCAGCGCACGAATAGAAAACTATCTCGGATTTCCGATGGGGCTTTCGGGTGCAGAGTTAACTCATAGGGCGATAGCACAAACGATTAGATTCGGGACAGAAGTACTTACACCCAAGGAGGTGAAGAACATCTGCGTAAAAGATGGATATAAGATCATTGAAATGACTGATGGTTCAGAAGTGCATAGTAAGTCAATTGTCATTGCTACGGGGGTACAGTATAGAAAACTTGAAATACCAGGAATAGATAATTTTACCGGAGCGGGGGTATATTATGGATCCGCTTCGGTGGAAGCACATGCCTGCAAAGATGAAAACGTATACATTGTTGGTGGCGGGAATTCAGCTTGCCAAGCCGCACTGCATATAAGTAAGTTTGCAAAAGAAGTTAACATTCTAATCAGGAAGGATACCTTAATTGAAGTTGCGGCAAGTTATCTTGTAGAAAATATAAGTAAAACTACCAACATAAAAGTAATACCTCATACCGGAGTAATAAGAGCGACTGGAAATAATATATTAGAAAATATTACTTTAAAGAATTTTCAGAGCGGAGATGAAATTACCGTGCCTGCAAAAGCGTTGTTTATATATATTGGTACCAATCCGGGAACGGGCTGGCTAAATGACACGGTGCTAAAAGATGAAAATGGGTTCGTATTAACAGGAAGTGAACTAGTTAAGCAAAAATCGTTTCATACATTCTGGAAGCTAGAAAGAGAGCCTTTTATGCCGGAAACAAGTGTCCCAGGAATATTTGCATCGGGGGACGTAAGGTCAACTGCATTAACAGGAATTTCTTCAGCGGTTGGAGAAGGAGCAATGGCAATAAGGTTTGTGCGTAAATATTTAAGTGAAATTTAACAATTGGTATATTCTTAGATAGTAAAGCATGTAAAATAAAAGAGACTACAAATATAAATCTGATAATAAGACTGTCACTGTAATTGAGCAGATCCATTAAAACCAAGCTTCCTGGCTTGTGTCCAATCTGCTTCAGCCTGAACATTGTTATTAAGTTTAGAGTATGCAAGTCCCCTGAAGTACCATGCATCCCCGAAATCCTGCTTAAGATTGATAGCCTTGGAAAGATCCTCTATAGCCCCATTAAAATCATTCAGTTTAATCTTAGTCATTCCTCTATTGCTATAAAATTCCGGAGAATTTTTTTCAGATTCAATGCCCTTATTAAATTCAATAAGAGCTGAATCATATTCTGAAACATAATTATATACTACACCAAGATTAAAATGTATTGTGCTATTAGCGGGATATTGTGTGACTGCTTTCCTTAATATTGAGATTGCTTCCGGGTATTTTCTAAGAATTATTTTTTCGGAAGAAAGGTTCAGGTATGAGCTTTCCTGAAGATAGTTATTTCCCTTATAGAGTGTATCATATTTCAAAGCGAGCGAAAATGATTTTTCCGCAAGATCATGGTCATTAAGTGATTCGTAAAGTAAGCCCTTGTTATAGTAAGGCAAACTATATGAAGGTTCAATCCTGTCTGCATTATCAAAATCCAAAGCTGCCATTTGTGAATTCCCCTGACCATAATAGATCGTCCCTCTAATTAGTAAGTTTATAACATTTTTAGGGTTTGCGTTGATAGCGGATGAGTAAAAGGAGATGGAATCAGAAAAGGATTTTGTGTAATTAAAGGCAATAACAGAATAAATAATTAAAACAGGAATAAAATATACAAGCATTTTTTTTAATGATACAAAAGAGAATTTTTCATTTATTAGAATGCCAAAAATTACCAATAGTCCCGTAACCGGCAGATAGGCTCTAAAATCCAGATAATTATATTTTTCTATTCCTAAATTTACATCGATCGAACGAAATAACATCGGAGGAATTGAAAATGCGATAAACCATAATACTCCCCAAATGATAGTCTTTTTATCGCCCTTGACAACTCTAATAATTGCAGCAGCTAATACTATCATAAAAATGATACCGATTATTATAGAAACAGAATCATAAGCAGGCATTGTGTTCAAATCATAAGGGATAAAGAATTTACTTATAATAATTGGAATTACGGGAAGGTTTTTGATGAACGGAATAATTCCGAACTGACTAGCAGAATGATTTATTTTTAATATGCTTAGCCTCAACATAAAATAAGCAACAAATGTAAAAGACCAAATAACCAGAAAGGGAATGATTTCTTTTATCCTGATGCTTTTTCTTTGAACATAATATAAATAAGATAATAATATGACCGGCAATAATATCGCAGTTTCTTTTGAAAACATAGCAGCAACAAAAGCGAGTCCATGGATTAAGACATAGATCCTTTTCCCATTCTTAAAATACTGCATAAAAGACATAAATGAAATCAAACAGAATAAGCAAAGTAGAAGGTCTCCGCGGGCAGGAATCCATGCCACGGCATTTGTAAAAAGAGGGTTGACTGCAAACAGCAAAGACAGAAGAAAGGATATTTCATCCCTGATGCCGATCTTAATCAGGAAAAAGAAAAGAGTAATAATGGTAAGAATATGAAGGATAAGATTTGTAAAGTGATATACCCATGTTTCACTCCCACCTATTTCAGCATCTACCATTATAGATACTGTTTGCAAGGGACGATAAAACGAATCACCTTTATCACTCATCATTGCATCATGTGTAAATGCCTCCTTCAGATTTATTTTACTCCCCTCCAAATTATTTATCCCATAAATTATGGTATCATCATCCAGTTCAGTCATGCCAAGGTTTACAACCCTGAAGTATAATACCAACGGAATGACCACCAGGAAGAAAAGATAAGAGAGTCTAAAATGTTTAATTCCTGAAGCCTGAACTTTAAGTTTATTTTTCTTTTTCAATCAGTCCTGATATTGGATTTTTTAATAATAATTTATGAACACAATAAACTTAATAAATCATTAATTAAAATGAATTAAAGAGGAAGGAAATGGCAATATCCATTTTTCTTCCGAAATTATATTTCCTTCTCATAATAGATCTTATAAAACTTTCTTCCATCCATTTCAACACCCTGTTTTATAAGTCCAGTATCTCCGTGAATATATATATGGAAGTTTTTATCGAGTTTCAGGACGCTTTTAAATAATTTCATCCCTTCTTTTACTGCAGAGGAGGATATTTCAAAACTATCTTCAGAATCAATATTGTTTTCATTCCGGAAAGATTCATCAAATTTCCTGAAAGAATTAATCATTTTAGAGTCAATGAAGACCTCTTTTTCATAATCAGCTTTGTTGAAAGTGTCGTGAGATTTAAAGTATTCTGCCGAACGATTCAGCAGGTCAATCTGATCAGTTTTATTTATTTCAAATTCGTCCGGTAATTCTTTTGCGATATAATATTTTGTAATGTTCATTAGGTCTTTAGTATAATGATAAACATCGCTATATGGTTTCAATAATAAAAAGCTATCCTTCCAGTACTGAGCTTCTGCGTTCCTGTTCGATTTATCAATTATGCAAATTTTATAGCCAAATTCTTTATCAGTATTGAAGATCAGACAGCCCTTATCAAGTTTGTCAACATTTATTCCATCTTCACAACTAATCGAATAAGATTGTTGTGACCTGTCCAGTTTAAGGAACGACTGCCTGTTTTCAGATTTGAAGATACCAATAGCATCAGTGACTTCATCTTCAACGACTAATTCAGAAAAGTAGGTGATAAATAAATCTCCGGACTTAATCTGAGGATGAATAGAAAGCTCGTATAAGTGCTTAGCAATATCTACAGAAGTCTTTTGAAAGTGTTTTATATCTTCAAAAATCTGAGAAGAGAAGCTACACATAGGATTTAAGGTAAAGTCATCATTACTGAAAGTAAAAGAATGATATTCGGGATCAGAAAAAGGAGTCAGGAAATACTTAGATAACAAGTCCCTAACATTAACATCGGAGATATCAAGCAGAGAATCAGAAAGGTAAAGCTCCTCCCCATTAGTTTTATTTCCAATGTTGTGAACAGAGATTTTTTCGATAATTGCGTTAGAATATTCAATCATAAAGTTGGCTTATTATTATAATGGGAGCAAAGTTAAAGAACAATGACTGCCTATCAAAATTACTGGTTTAATAATAATCATGATTTTTTATAATAATCGGCTCCGGACGGCTTTACTTTAAATCAAGCATTGCTTAAAAATGAGTCTCTATCATGATTAGTGGATTTTTTGTGTTTTTTTAGCAAGAATAGGGTGACACCTATACTCAATAAAGTTTAAAATATAGACTTGATTGAGGGTGAAGGTGTTAAATCCTTCTTCGAAATCCTTCACCAAGAACTTCATGGACATTACTGATAATTATAAAGGCATCTTTATCTATCTGTTTTATCATATCCTGTAGGATTACAAGTTCCTTCAAGGGAACGACAGTCATTAAAACCTCCCGATCCTCATTTTTATAAAGACCCCGAGCTTTTAACGCAGTAGCACCTCTACTGAGGTCGTTAAGAATTGCCTCTGATATCTCATCAGTTTTGGAGGAAATAATATAGGCTACACGGGCATAATCGAAACCATCCAATACAATATCTACAATTTTACTAGAAACAAAGAGAAGAAACATGGCATATAGTGTCAGGGAAAAAGCGGGTCTACCGGGAGACAGATCTTTTACATAAATTACAATGCCTGCGGAAGCAATAATAAAAAAATCAATCATCATAATAGCCTGACCGGGTTTTATACCGAATCGTTTATGTAATATTGAAGCTATAATATCAGAGCCTGCAGTAGTTCCTTTAAACTTGAAGACAAGTCCAAGTCCTATTCCGAGAAGAGTTGCACCAACAAGAATTAAGAAAAAGAAGTCATTGTCCCTAAGATCAACGATAGTCTGAGACTGATTAAGTTTAATGAAATGTAAATACGGGATATCACCTCTGAAGAGATCAACAAAAAATGAATTAAGAGTGAAGCCGTAGAAGGTTCTGGCACCAAAACTCTTTCCAAGCTCTTTAATCCCCCAGATAAAAAGAGGCAAATTAAGAACCCACATAGTAACACCGATAGGAAGTTTGCCATAAGTAAGATATGATAATGTCATTGACAATCCGCTGACACCACCCGGGACTACATAGGCATCCATTAAAAAGACTGAGATTCCGAGAGCCATTATTGAGGCTCCTATGGTGATCCCTATATAATCTCTGACTATTTTACTTTTTTTTGTTTTGAATATGAAATCCATTTTACATCAGCTATTTCAGTTCTTCATCAATTTGTTTAA
The DNA here is from genome assembly GCA_031292435.1 of Ignavibacteriaceae bacterium. Lineage (GTDB taxonomy): Bacteria > Bacteroidota > Ignavibacteria > Ignavibacteriales > Ignavibacteriaceae > Fen-1301. The sequence goes on along the minus strand of JARLHD010000396.1, from coordinate 14,189 downwards.
TAATTTCGCTGCATTTATGGATACCTAACTCATGAGCCGGAAGAATATTATAGATAATTAGTTCCATTTTTATTCTCAAAAGTATTTTAAAGTCACTTCTATTAACAACCTCTGCTGCATTTGTAAACTTCTCATTATTTGCTAACCGGATATTCTGAATAATTACTGATTCAAGTTTTTCATTATTTTGATAATACTTGTCATTAAGTTCCTGAATCCTCCGGATAATGCTTTCATGTAAATTAATTATATTATTCAGCATTTCAGGATTTTCAATAATTTTAAATTTGCCACTACTTTTTAAACCTTCATACCGCCCTATATGGGGATCAAGGTCAGTACTGCTAAAGAAAATACCAGAATATTTATTTACACTATCTTTATTAATATTCCTACCATCACCGACTGCCAAAATATATTGTATTCCTGACAAGGTATTTTCATAAAACACTTTGCTATTTGACATTTGGGATATATCATTCTCTAAATCTTTTTTTAATCCGAAAAAGAATTCTTTTGCTTCTTTATTGTCTAATCTTTTTTCACTCCAATTATGGAGCCAAATAGAAACACTCACAGCAAATACAATTATTAGTATTTCAATAACTATATCTAATAGCTTACTTTTCCATCCATTTTCAGAGGATTTTAATATAGCATATGTTTTTTTAGCGTGTTTAATAAATTCCTGTTCAGACATAAAGACCTATTTACCAGTCAGGTTGTTTATTTGAGAATTGATATCAGACTGAATTTTGACACAAACAGCTTTGTCGCCACTATTATCTCCTCCGCTGATATTATTTCTAATAGTACCATTGCTGCCGAAATTACTATCGAGGTTTCCATTAGAATTATATCTAGCGAGAGCGAATCCATCACCAGTGTTGTTATGAGAGTAACCAGCTACCACAATCTTACCATCGGATTGAATAGCTACGGAATTCGCATAATCACTATTACCAATTCCCCCGCTTGTGTTAATATTATTTCTTACTGTTCCACCGGTACCAAAGGTGTTATCTAAATTTCCATCTATATTAAATCCCGCGAGAGCGAAAGCAATATTTCCTGAAGTGTTGAGAGAAGATCCCACGGCAATAATCTTTCCATCGGACTGAACAGCAACTGAATTTGCCTCGTCATCAAGGCTACTACCACCGTTAATATAGATTCTTGTAGTTCCATTTGTATCATACATACTATCTAAAGACCCGTCCGTATTAAACCTTGCCAATGCAAATGCATAGTGAAAAGAATCGTCTTCGGAGCGACCAGCCACTACAATCTTTCCATCTGATTGTAATACCATGGAAAAAGCCCTTTCATCCTTATTATTGGATTTTCCCCCGCTTATGAATGTTCTAACTGATCCATTTGTTCCGAAAGAGGGGTCGAGTTGTCCAGATTGAGCTAAAGCAGCAGAAGATAGTAAGCTAATCAAGCAAAAAAGAGAGATCATACAGATGAATTTTGTTTTCATAAGAGATCCTATATTTTAAAAACAGTGATATTGAATAATTCTATAATTATTATTCTAAATTATCAAAAATATGTTAAAGTTGATAAATGATATTTAAATGGATTAATCTCCCAACCTATGGTTTTTAAAAAGTACATCCGAGACTTTATGTGAGGCACTCTCCTTTATACAACGGACTGAGAAACCATATTCCTTAAATTCATCAGTTAATTTAATATCGAATTCCTCAAAGAATAAAGACATGACATAAGCGCTTTCCTTATCATGCTCTGTTGAACACCAAAAGGCAGCACGTATTCCAATTCTACAGAACTCAGCATTTTCACCACGGAAACCTGCCAACAGTCCCGAGAACCCGCTTGAATTGGTACTGATATCATCCTGACCAATTGCTTTCAAGGAGTTACTGTTTTTGTCCATTTCTTTAATTAAAGCAGTATATTCCCCATACGCCGGTATATGCCAATCTTTTGGTGCTAATTTTCTTGGGTCATTAACAGCATACCAATTATATAGTTTACCAAATTTTTTACCATTTTCAGAATCATTATCATAATAACACCAAGCAGGTTTACATTCTTTACCAGCCTTAATCCAGTCTTCATTTGATTTAATTTCAGGAATAATATTACCGTTGCGGAATTTATTCACATCCAGATTTTCAACGATAAATTCATAATTGCCAGTTATTATTGTTTGCATATGTTATTACCTTCATCAGTGATTAAACTAATACAACTTACAAAGTTTCATAATATCATATAGATTTTTCAAGGATCTTTTGACTTATATCCAGGGTCAAGTCCTGAGTTTCAGAAAGAGCCGTTAAACCATGTGCTTTAAGCTGTTCAATAATAACGGGGATTTTATCAGCGTAAACGTTATGCAATGAGAGATGAGTTTTTACGCCAAGGCTTTCAAAGAAATCCCTTGTCTTTTGAATTGCAAGGTCTATCTTTTCATTATCATTACCTTTGTGTATATTCCAAACACGTTCAGCATATTGCAGGAGTTTAGCATTTTTCTGAATACGTCTTACATCAAGCACAGCAGGATATATAATTGCTAAGGTCTGACCATGATCGATGCCGAATAATGCAGTTAATTCATGTCCAATCATGTGGGTTGTCCAATCCTGAGGTACGCCGGTACCGATTATACCATTTAGTGCCATAGTAGCACTCCAGACAAGATTAGCGCGTGCGTCATAGTTTTCCGGTTCAGAAACTGTTGCAGCACCAATTTCAATCAGAGTTAGTAACAGACCTTCAGCCATACGATCCTGAACCCTAGCATCCACAGGGAATGTCATATACTGTTCCATCGTATGAATAAAGGCATCAATTACACCATTAGCAACCTGATTCCTGGGTAGAGTAAAAGTAATAGCTGGATCTAATATAGAGAATTTAGGGAATGACTGCTCACTCATTACAGGAAACTTTCCATGCTCATAACTAATTACAGCTCCGTTATTCATTTCAGAGCCAGTCGCAGGCAATGTCAGCACTGCTCCAAATGGAACAACTTTTCCTAATACATCGGCAGGAATATGCCTAAAACCATATTTCAACAAGTCACGTGAATCGCCATTGTATGAAGCAGCAAGTGTTATGAATTTAGTTCCATCAATAACAGAGCCCCCACCTACGGCGAGTATAAAATCAATATTATTGCTATGTACAATTTCAACTGCTTTTACTAATGTTTCATAACGGGGATTGGGTTCGATACCGCCAAATTCATATACCTTTCTTTTACCCAATATGGTTTTGACTTTAGCGATTAGACCGCTCTTTATAGCACTTCCACCTCCATAGGTTATTAAAACAGTTGCGTCGATAGGGATATATTCATGAATGCTATCAAGTCTGTCTTTTCCAAATAGGATGCGTGTGGGATTATAAAAATCAAAATTGAACATAAAATATCCTTTTTAATATTTTAATGATGTTATTGAATGTATATAAGATATTATTTTATTACAAATTTATTTTCACTCGGATTTATTTATAATTATATAAATACCTTCAAAATCATTTGAAGTCAATTATATCTTTATCCAAAAATATTTTGTTTTTTGTGACAGGGATTGGAATAATATTAAAGATTTGAGCTATTACCCAAGCAATTGCTAATTGAGGTCAAAGTGAATTTTTTAAATAATGATGTTTATATAAGCAATAAAATAGAAGATAATTCAAATTGAAAGCCTCAGAAAATATTTTTTGAGGCTTTCAATGATTTATTTATTAAGGTAACAGAACGTCATTATCACCAGTCATCAGCCGGTTCTTTGATCTTATTGCTTCCTGAATTAACTCGTCGGGATTTGTTTTATCATTAATAATATTATTGCATGCTAGTATGATATTATTCTTCTGAAGCGAAAAATTGTACCACCCAAGAGCTTCAATGGTATTAACCCTGACTATTGTATTTTCATTTTTCATAAGTGCTAATTTAATTAGCTCGGGAATTCCATTACTAAACCTATAATTCCTAAATGTGCGTATCTGAGATAACCTACTTTTTAACTTCAAAGTATCACTGAATATATCAGGAATTAATTCCTTGTTCAACCACTCATCGCTTCTTTTAAAGGAAGCGCTCAAAAGATTTTTAATTTTTTCCTTAGATACATTATCTGGCATATCATTTAATGTGGTTTCGATTTCCTTTAAAGAAGCCAGAGCTCCCAGATATTCCATCGATGATTTGCCATTAAAGGAAACCCGTTCAGATTCATCAGTTAATATTGTATGTGCAAGAAGCGGAATATAAGAAGTGTCTCCGACTTCTCCCATAAGCTCTGTTGATTTTCTACGGATAAATTCATAAGGATCATTGATCGATATTTTCAGTATTTGTCTAAATGCATTATCATTAAGTTCTGCAAGACACTTCAGAGCATGCATTCTTACATTAAATGAAGCGTCAGATGAGTAAATATTTATCAGTTCCGTTTCAAATTTTTCTTTAGTCAGCCTGAACACCTTTCTTACTGCCAGATCTCTTAATACACTTTCATCAGACTTCAAAAGTTTTTCCCATATTTCCAAGTTATCATTATCAAGGACAAGCATTTTATTAAGGTCATATTTTGAATGAGAGGAGAAGTGAAAGGTAGGATCTCCTATAAGATGACTCTCAATAAGGTTTCTTAGTTTATGCCAGTTTCCTACCCTGACACCCTGATTAAGGAGTCCTAAATATTCATCCGGCCATTTATCCTGAAGCACATTAACAGAGTTAGCATCAGCTACAATTACATTTCCTTTACCAAAAACATATTCCCCGGCCATATATTCATCCAATTGGTAGGAACCATTGAAACATTCATCGAACATAATAAATTTTGCCTGCGGAGAAATATTTCTTACATCCTCTATGTGGATATCGAGTTTATAATCCAGCAAAGAATCGGCTTTAATTAATGAATCAGAGAATACTCCATCCAACCAGTTTGCAGGTACATTATATTCCTTTATAAAATATTCTTTGGCCTTAGCCACATCCTGTTTTCTTCTTTCAGCAGTTCTGATCTTTGAGCGGATGAACAATTTAACTGCTTCAATGTTTTCATTTGGATTACGGGACAGAGGATAATTATTTATATATTGGAGATCTTCAGCACCATGAGCATGGAAAATAGCGAAATCAAGATCTTTATTCTGCACTTCAGTTAGAAGAATCTCTTTCATTTCTGTACTCATTGCAAAATCAAGAACTTTCATTCTACCGCCAGGAATAAACAATTGAGGGAACTGTTCACGTAAAGATAATTTTTCATCTGACCAGGAAGAAAGAGATTCGGAATTATAACCATGACCCGTGAATACAAATGAGTTCTTTATATAATTCTGTTCGCGTTTTTGCAATGAAACCCTGAACAAATATTTCCTTATCAAATCACTCTTATCAACATCAGTTCCAGATGGTTTTATTCGTGCAGTATAGATCTGTCTTTCAATTCTTTGAGGAGATTCAGGAAGTAATGAATAATAGTAGATATACTTATTTAATGAATCCCTCTTAAGGTATTTGAACTTAAGATCAAAGTCATCATAAAAACGATCTGAAGATACAGAAGAACGGTTCCACGCGTATCTATCTTCATCCATTTTAAAGGCCGATGCCATATGCTGACCATTCCTGATCATTATTATAGGGATATTGCCAATAAACACAGCCCCTTCAAGTTTAGGACTGCTATTATATAATTTGATTAATTCAGTTTTAATTTCCTCAGGATTTTTCCAATTATCAACAAGAATATAAGTTGAAAGCCCATCCAGCTCTACTGCATCCCTATAGGCGACAATAGCATCTTTAGTTTTATCATAAGTGTCCTTATCAACAACAATTGCAAAGGAAGTTGGGTGAGATAGAACAGGATTTGTTATATGTACCTGTGCAGAACAAACTATTGAAATAACCAATAAAAGAAAGAATATTTTTGTTTTCATTTTACGTTAAATTATAATTAGTAAATTTCGAGTTATACTTATGTATATCATTTCATTAATATCAATTTTCGAGTCTCAATAAAATTACCTGCTTTTAACCTATAAAAGTATATACCGCTTGCAAGTTTATTGGCATTGAATTCAACCTTATAGTTTCCAGCTGGTTGATAACTATTTACCAGAGTAGCAATCTCTTTACCCAATACATTAAATACCTTTAGCTGAACAAAAGAAGAACCCCCATTTAATTCCGCAATGCTATATTCTATTACGGTGCTAGGATTAAAAGGATTTGGGTAATTTTGCTTTAATGAATACTTACCAGGCACTGTTTTTCCATTTTCATTAACCCCTGTCGGATTTATCTTTCCTAAAATATAACCATTACCTGTTCCGAAGAATATGCTTCCTGCTGCATTTGTACCTACGGCATAGACACCATACTTCCCATTTAGAGAATCTTTTTGCCAAGTAAACCCACCGTCTGATGTTTTATAATAAACACTATCAGGAGAACCGATATAACCTGTATCAGGTCCACTAAAGTTTATTTTCCAAAAAGAGGAATCTATACCATTCATTTTATGGTCAATATAATTCCAATTTAATCCCTGGTCAGTAGTCATACAAATGAAATGATCACCAACTGCAACAGCTTTGGTACTACTTAATTTAACTACATCTTCAAATCCTTTGTTAGCAAGATATGAAGGAAAATTATTTACAAATGCAGTATCCCAAGTTTGTCCTCCATCCGTAGTTCTCATCTTATAATTTTGGGGCCCAAGAATCACACCAGTATTAGCATCGAAGAAAACAATATTACCTTGTATATACCCAGGACCTGTAGTTTCCAAAACCTTGTTCCAATTTTCTCCAGCGTCAGTAGACTTAAAAACAAAGTAATCCCCATAATCATTCAAACTAAACCACGCATAACCTGTTGTTTGATCTCCGAAAGTAATACCCCCTACTTTATTTCTTGAACCATAGGGTACTGCAGCAAGAACAGTCCTCCATGTTTGTCCTCCATCCGTAGTTTTGACGATATTTTGATTTTCTTCCAAAACCAAGCCAGTTGTTTTATTAAAGAAAAACATTGAATAAGCGTTATCAGGTCCAGTATTAGACAAATACTCCCAGTTTTGACCCGTCCCGTCCCTGGAGACATAGAAGTCCCCTCCTGCTGTTAATGCAAAACCTTTATCCTGGTCAAAATACAGTCCATAAATTGAAGTCGGACTAGTAAATGGAAGCATATTCCAATTATCTCCAAAGTCAGTAGATTTGAGAACATGGCTTGAGGGTCCAAGTCCAAACAAAGTATTATTAGATCCATCTATGGCGACAAAACTGGCGGCATAGTTTGTAACTGAAGTAGCCCAGTTTTCACCGCCATCTGAAGTCTTAATAACAAACCCTTTATAAAATCCATTACTACCTACACCGATTCCTTCATTACTATTTTTAAAAAAGACATCTTTTACCCTATCAAAACATGTGATAACAGATTGATTCTTTTTAACCCAGTTAATTCCTCCATCGGTTGATTTATAGATTGGAACCGGTACTCCGTTAAACTCATTACCCTCACCCATAGAAATTAAAGTATTTTGCGAAAGCCATCTAACTGCATGCTGTATACCGAAGAAATTATCATTTATAGCAGTTGACAGACTCCATGTCTCACCACCATCCGTAGTATACTTCTGAAGATTTTTTTTAGAACTGACCACTGCACCTAAGGAGTCATTAAAAAAGCTCATATCATACCATCTTACCGTATTGTCAGTAGAAATCAGGGAGTCTTTAATAGCCCAATTTACTCCGCCATCCGTGGTTTTGAATAAGAAAAAATTCTTTAAAGCACCGGCGACTACAAAACCAGTATCCTTATTTATAAAAAACAGATCATCAAGATATCCAAAAGGAACAGTAGGCCTTAAATTACTAAAGATATACTCGATCCAGTTATTGCCACCATCAGAGGTTTTTAATATTGATCCTGCAACAGTGCCGGCATAACCATTATTCTCGTCAAGAAAAAATAATTTTTGTATATTTTTTGTTACACCTGAATTTTGTTGTGACCAGTTAACCCCGCCATTTGTGGTTTTATAAATATATCCGTTATAACCGCACATCCATCCAGTTTGATCATTTGGGAAAGAAATATCATTCATGAAATCTTTGAAATAAGGAGTTAAAACAACTGAAAAATCCTGTGCAGACAAAACCGATGAAAAAAGCAAAACAATAAGTAATTTATAAATAGTTTTCATAATACCGTCTCCAAATAATGGTTTAATATTTATATAAAATAATAATCATAATTAATATGCTGCAACTTTATATTCCAGTGTTATTGACGAATTTGATCTGTTCATTCCCGGAAAGTGGGTAGCATTGACCAGAATAGAATTTGAATAATTTACATTTATAAGAAATTCTCCTCCAAATCCCGGAGAATAGGCAGTTATAAGATTAAATATATAATTGTTGAAATTAGTTTGATAGAAATAAAGATCTTTAATTCTGTAATCTAAGAAATAATTGGATTGATTTGTATAATTAAGATTATTATTACTGGTCTTGTTAGAATTAATGCCAGCGGAGACAAAAGATGACAATTTATTACTCCATTCAAATTTTAGTCCCAGATTCAGAAGATAAATAAGGGCTCTATTATTTGCAAAGATATTGCTATAATAATCATTGAAATTGTTCTTAGAATATTTTACACCAGCTTCGAGTCCAGCAGTTAATTGATTATTGAATGAATATTCAATTCCGGAAATAAGTGAATGTTTGCTGAACCAATTTTTGCTATAAAGGACATTATAATCAGGAAATTCCGACCAATTATTGCTTAAATCAAGAGCATAAAGTAGACTTAAAAAAGTGGAGTTATCGATCTTGAAAAGAGAGACTACTCCAGAATTAAAGAAATTGTTTTTCCATAATCCTTCAGATATTGGATTATCTCCGCCATCTTTTATGTTAATCTTATCGAATCCGGTAATTGCGAAAGCAGTTAATGTCAGAAAGGAAGACTTTTCAAACAAGAAATTAAAACCAGCTTTATACCCATTATTATAAGAATAACGAGTTTCCGTTGTCATACTAAAAACATTAGGAAAATCGAAACCTCTGAATTTAATCAATAAAATTTCGGAAAGTATGGCTCCAATGTCCTGGCTGTAGTTTATATTCTCTACATTATCATATACGGATGCCTGCAAACCGATAGACAAATTATTATTAAGATGATAAGCCAATCCAGAACTAAAGTTAATTTCCCTATCTTTTGAAGTTGGGCGAGGGTGAGCAAGTTTTAATCCATCATCAATATAATATTTTAATGAAAAACCCAAATTAAATTTATCATATACCCTGGCTACATACTCGGCATTCATCTTTATTCCATTATAACGCGAATCACCTGTTGTACTATCTCCGATCAGAAACGGAGATCCTGAGGAATAATCACGCGTAAAAAGCCATTGCCAGTTATTGTTTTCAGTCCTTTGAAAAGAAAAGCTTCCCCTGAATATCTGGGATGAATCCATCAATTTTTTACCTGTTACAGAAACAGTATAAATGCGAATATCACCGGGATCGGTAAATTTTTTAAAATCTCCTGTTTCATCATTAACACCTGATCTTATATAAAGAAGTTCGTCGCTCACCTCATTTCCAAGCCAAGCCGGATTACTGCCGAAATAATATGGACTCACTTTTTCCTTTTTATCAAAAAGTGTATTGAAATTTGATTCATAATTTTCCATCACTTGCGCATAAGGAAGGTATGAACTGAATATTAGCAGTAAAAATATTATTATTAAATTCTTCATTTATTCTTGCATTATTAGTGATATTTACCAGGGGTCGGGTGCGCAATTATATCGAAATCTACTGTTGAATTATCATCATCCTTTAGAATTAATCTAGGCGAAGTTGACAAGGCTTTTCTTTCCATAGATTTGCCTGTATAGAATTGAATACCCCCTGTTGCCCCAGCATCAATCGAGGGGCTTAAAATCTTTAGATCAAGTCTTGTCGGATCCTGCAGATACTCGACGCCATCCATAACACTTTTAATCGGTATTAAAAACTGGTCACCCGATTGTTTAATTGAATCGCTTGGACAATTGGAAAGAATGATTGCACATCCCTGTCCTCCAATAAGCCATAGGTTGCCTGAATCCTGATATATATATATCATATTAGGAACATTTGGGTTATCAATTCCAGTACCATCTGGCTTATAAAACTCAAAATCAGAATGAGATAAATCGATGCTATTAGGTGCTACTAATTTATGATTTATTGCTTCAGCAGCACATACTATAAATTGACCTGGATGAATAGGATAGTCTTTTCCGCGGCCTGGAAATTTATATATATTCTTTGTATGAACATAGTCAGGATCATCACTATACCGTATACCAAGGTAGTAGTTTGCAAAAACCACAGATACTACTAAACCGTCAACGTATACTACTGAATCGGTTTGATTATAAAACTCAACATATTTGTCCTGATAATACAAACCCGCCCCCGGAGGTCCACATGCATAGATTTCACTAATAACAATAGGAGAGCTACCGAGAGCCATTTCCATAGGAATTACAATATCGCTGCCATTTTTCTGACTGAAGGTTATTATTCTGGAATTTGTATTAGTTAGCTTAATATCACCTCTACTAGCGCCTGAAATAATTTTCATTTCTGCAGGAAGCATCCATCTATTAGCTGTAACAAGATAATCATCTGAGATAATACCTGAAATTGTTGCAACCCCATTCGAATCCGTGGTTAACTGGTATTCCGTTCCCTGCATTTTTGATTTGATCATTATCTCAGCATTCCTAACCAAATTACTGCCATAGAGAGTCATCATGTAACCAGAATTGTCTTTCAATATTATTTTATATTTAATATCGCGTTCTGTCGCACTCGGAATTTTATCAATATTCAGAATATTACAGCTCAAGGGGATAACTGAAATAAAAAATACAAGTAAATGAATTCTATATTTATTCACCAAGTTTGAAATAATACTTTTCATAGCTTTAATCCTTTCACAAAGAAACATTAAAATCCAGCCCATAAAATAAATCGGGATTTCTCCTTTCATAAGTCGGGGAGGAAGGGGAACTTTGCCGCAGCTGGTATAACGGCTGATTATCAAAGAAATTATTTACAAAAAATGAAACTGCTGTTCCGCTCCATAAAGATTTACTGACATTAAGGTTAACAAGCCACTTATTGGGCATGTTCTCTTCCAATAATTCAAAAGGCTCGATAGACCTTTGGATGGATGCATATTTTGGACTATTTCTTTCCGCCTCAGGAATAATAACCAACTCACCTTTAGAAGTATAATAACCTGCCGGGAGAATATCATCATATCCTTTCTTACCATATATTTCTTTGAGTTTCTGTTGAATATGAAGCGTTATCCATATGCCAAGTGATTTTACCTGAATATCAAACCTGTAATTTAGAAGGAAGTTTTTACTATATGTGGAATATTGATGATAGAATGGCATAAGATTTATCCCAAGAGTATTTACAAATCTTGGAGAGTCAAAATAATATCCATTATTTAAACCATTTTCAGAATATATATATGCAGCATCAAATTTAAAAACGGTATTTATAATGGGGAATTTCTTTGTTGATAAAGTAAATTCTATTCCCTTAACCTTTGACCAGCCACTATTTGAATATTGCTGATATGATTCGAGCAAAGTATCTTTTATAAATGAACCAACCAAACTGGGTGCGTTAGGAAAAGATTGTTTATATACTATAGTGGGTATTTCAATGCTCTCAAACATATTTTTTGAATCATTGTAATAACCTGTTGCAGAGACCCCAAAAAAATCGAACTGCTGATCGAAACTTATTTCATATTTCTGTTGAGTATACCCTTTTATCTGACTATTGGCCTGTTCCCTAATATATGTAGAAATCGTCGAAAAATTGCTATCAGCAAACTGAGGATTTACAACAGCAACAGTATCAACAACATCAAAATATTTTTTATCTGCAAAGATCATCCCCATTGGCGGAGATTTGGAGGTAACACCATAACCTAGCCTTAACTGAGAATCCTTAGACAAGTTCACTGAAAAATTAACTCTGGGATTAAGAAAACTGCCATTATTTGACTGTATTAAATCTCCCTTACCGATTAAACCTTTAATATCGAATCCCTTAGGACGGTATACTTCATACCGGAAACCTGCTTGAAGAGTGAATGGTTTAAATAGATTCCCTGTTAACTTATCCTCCGCATAGAAACTTATTATATTATAAGAAGGAATGGAACTATAGCTTCTTAATCTAGGGGTAGTGGTTGTTGCATTTGGTGGTTGTAATGGATCAAATATAATTCCTTCACCTTTATTAAAATCATTTCGGTAAGTAAACCCATAAAGCAGGCTATGAAGAACAGAGCCAGTAAACAATTTTGTATTATAATTAATATCAGAATAAATATTCCAAACATCTCCTTTAATATACTCTTTACCCAAATATGAACCGAAAACTATTATTCCTGGTTGAGTCCCTTCAGTATTGCGGTCTGTAATAACCATATTATCCCTCGAGACCAACTGCTGATCATATGAATTCTGATTTGTATATGATACAGAAAACTTTGCTGTCAATTGTGTGAAGGAATCGAAGATTTGTGAATAATCAGTCGAATATTTAACATTAATATCGTGATTATACCAAGCTTCCATAAGGGCATATCCGGGTTGCACACTATAATCATCAAAAGAACGGGTAATATAGAATACATTCCTGAAATTAAAATTTTCACCTGAATTTTCCAGTGTAAGCTGTCCTGCAACTCTTGTATAACCATCTCCAGTAATCCTTACGTCCCTGTCAGAAGAAGCAATATTAAGGTTCCCATTAACAATCCATGCGTCAGATAAAAACATCCCTCCACTAATATTTGACTCAAAAAGTAAGGGATTATATTTTAATTTTACCTTTAATGGATCAGCGGAAGCTTTAGTATTGACGATTAATAATCCATCTGTCAGATCGCCATACTTAGCAGAAGGTATGCCTCTAACAATCTCAACTTCATTTATATTTTCAGCCGGGATCGAACGTAAATCGACACCGCTATTTGCAGTTGAGTATCCTATGCCTACCTGCATATTGGCATTGTTGGAAATTGGAATTCCATTTAGAATGATCTGGGTTCCCAAGGCATCACCATTCCTAATAGTTGCCTGTTCAACATTATTTAAAGAGGGATTAGTTGTTTCAACACCAGGAGCTAATTTCATCGCATCATAAAGACTTGAAGCGAGCAAATGTTCAATTTCAGCCGCGGAGACATTTGTTTTTGTTTCAGGTGCAAGAGGAATAAAATTATTATCTGCAGTTACAGTTATAGTTCCGATAGTAAATGAATTACTTTTTAATTTATAATTTTTTTCAAAAGTTTCACCTGCTTTAATATTTATCTTATCAGTAATTTTATCAAAGCCTATAAACGTAATTTCTACGCTATAGTACCCAGGCCTGGATAATATTCTGAACCTACCGTTATTATCAGTAGAAGTACCATTGCTAGTTTCTAAAATAACTACGTTCGCTGAAAGCAGCGGGCTACCTTGCACATCGGTTACTTTGCCTGAAAATATACCATAATTAGTTTGCCCCCAGATGTAGCAAGACAGGAGAGAAAATAAAAGTATAAAATATTTCATTATATTCCGTAAAAATTTGCATCAGGAGTAATATTATTACTATTTACTGTTAATAGTTCCTATTTCATACTAATTATTCAGCCGGTAATCTATACCGGCTGATATTGAAAAAGTACTAAATTATTTAAGTAACATCATCTTCTTAATTGAAGAGAAACTCTTTCCTGTAGCTATGTCGCTAGCTGCCAAGCGATAGATATAAATACCGGATGATAACTTAGTTGAACCGAAATTTACTGTATAATAACCAGCTGACATCTGCTGATTAACTAATTCCATAACTTTCTGTCCGGCTATGTTGTATACTTCCATAATAACCTTTGAATCTACAGGTACCTGATAATCTATCTTGGTTGTAGGATTAAAAGGATTAGGATAGTTCTGGCTTACTGAAAAGTCTTTTGGTATTGCTACTTCTGCTGCTTCTACTGTACTATAGGAGAAGGAACCGTCGTTATCTACCATTTTAAGTCTGTACTGATATTTACCTGA
>JARLHD010000395.1 GCA_031292435.1 Ignavibacteriaceae bacterium | reverse complement strand
CAGATGAAATTAAAAGTATTGAGAATATATCCTTTAAATTCACTAGCGCGACTCTTCCTCCTGAACCTTTCTTTTCCGGTTTATTTGAACCTATTGCTGCTTTGGGCACCGCTGCTGCTGCTGTTATTCTTTTTTTTACAGTGCGTAGTAAATGAAATGTCTGCTCTTTTCCCTTTGAAGCCTTACTTAATTTATTTATTATTGTAGATTATTTTTCAAAAAATGACAAAAATGAAGAACATATTTATTCTTATTCTATTTTCTTTGGTTATCTGGGGTTGCGGAAGTACTGTTGATACAACAAATATGCCCCCCGAAAACCGGCTTGCTTATGCGATTAAACTTTATAATGATGAAGATTATGAACAGTCTGTTAATGAATTTTCTTCAATCGTATTGCAATATCCGGGTAATTCGATTGTTGACACTGCTCAGTATTATACCGGTTTGTCAAGATATAAAAGAAGAGAGTATATCCTTGGTGCGTATGAATTTAGTAAACTGATAAAAAATATGCCGGCTAGTAAGTTGATAGCTGAATCTCAGTATATGCTGGCTGATTGTTATTACCGGTTATCGCCTAACTTTACTCTCGATCAGAAATATACACGAAGTGCGATAAAGGAATTTCAATCCTATATCGATTTCTTTCCCACTGGTGATAAGGTTAGTGAAGCTGAGACTAAAATAAAAGAACTAAATGAGAAACTAGCTCATAAAGAGTATAACTCAGCATATATTTATTCCAAGCTTGAATATTACCGCGCTGCTTTGCAATACTATGATAATGTTGTTGAAATATATCATGATTCTAAATATGCCCCTTTGGCAATGTACGATAAAACTCAACTTTTGATAAGTATGGATAAAAAAAGTGATGCATTGATTGAGGCAAATAAATTTTTACTTAGATATCCTACTGACAATCACTTTAAAGACATGCAGGACCTTAAAAATAGTCTCGAAATGTCCGCCTCCAGATGAGCTTACAACCTAAAAAAGTAAGCAGTTCTGTTACTATAATGACTGAACTGGTACTTCCTCATCATACAAACCAGTTGGGAAAACTCCTGGGAGGTCAATTGATGCATTGGATTGATATCTGTGCAGCAATGTCCGCCGGCAGGCATAATCAAAGGGTTTGTGTGACTGCTTCAGTCGACAGAATAGATTTTCATCATCCAATAAGTCTGGGTGACCCTGTAACCCTGATGTCTTCTGTAAACAGAGTTTTCAATACATCAATGGAAATTGGAGTAAAAGTCTTTTCTGAAAATTATCTTGAAGGCAAAAGAGTTCATACCAACACTGCTTATTTAACATTTGTTTGTGTAGATAATGAAGGTAGACCCGTTAAAGCTATTGAAGCAATTCCTGATACAAAAGACGAAAAGAGAAGATTTGCTGACGCACTGCAGCGAAGAAAAACCAGGCTCAAGAATAGAAATATATAGCATTAAAATATTTGCTGCTCTTTTAATCTTTTCTATTGAGTCTTTTTCACAAGTCCCAATTAATGGTTTCTGTAAATATAACCGGTTTGATACTGACTCCGGTTACACCAATCTGTTCGCACTGAATTATAACGATGATTCTTATACAGACCTGATTCTTTATAACCCGTCACAAAAAAACATTGAAGCATTGGATGGAAATCAATCCATTAGTTTCTCTTCTCCACATAAATATAAACTTCAATCTGAAATTTCCCTGATTAAGAATGTTGTGGATAAAAATAATATTGTAACTGGATATATTTGTTGTTCAAGGAAAAGGATGAACGCAGGTTTGGTTTCTTTTGCTAAAAATGGTAAACCTGTCTTAACTAATGAAATAAAATTAAAATCTTATCCCGAAAACATTAGCGTGGCAGATATAAATGGCAAATCTGAAATAGGATACTTAATATCAGGGAAATCATTTGACGGTCTTTCAATATTAACCACTCAGAATAAGAAATTAAAGGAAACGCAGATTGCATCGAATTCTGCCTATTCTTATTCCCAGTTTGTTGATTTAAGCCGGGATGGATTTCCTGATATTGTAGCATTTAATCTCGCTTCACTAAACCTCGATTTGTTTCATAACATTGGAAATGGAAAATTCAATAAAGTAAGATCAATACCAGTCACAGAAAACATAAATACGTTAAGGACTTTCGATTTGGATCTGGATTCTTTTGAAGACATCATCATAGCAAAACAAAATTCAATTGAAATACTATATGCTAGTTTTAATTCATCATTTGATTTTGTTAAGAATATTAAGACAAAGTATAATCCTGATAAAATTATAATAGGCGACTTTAATAAGGACGGCAGAATGGATATTGCCTACCTTGATACAAGTCTTGGTATTTTATCTGTTCTCTTCGGTAAGGATAACCGGGATTTTTATCCTGAGGTAATTTATTTCAGGAAACAGGGAAGTATGGACTTGATTCCTTTTTATAGTAAATTCATAAATGGAATAGCCGTGATTAATGAACACGGCAGTCTTTATTTAATCTCAAGTTTTACTTCAGTCGCTGAAGAATTTAGTATCGCTTTAGGAAGTGAACAACAAGGATTAAATTACTTTGACCATAATAAAGATGGAATCCCGGATATTTGCTTTATCGATAATACTGAAAATAACCTCAATTTGATTTTAAGGAATATATCCGGTATTCCCTCGTTATATTACTCTATCCCTTTAATTGGAAATGAATCAAAAATATATCCGGATTATCTGGAAAAGAATAAAGTAACATTTTATTGTTATTCTAAAGGAAAGAAATTGATTGAATCAGTTAAAGTAGATTTTATAAAATCCTCATTCGCAAAAAATTCTTTCTATGTACCTAAAAATATTGTAGATATAGGGACAGAACATAAAGACCCCGCTGAAGTAAAACTTTTTGTAGTTCAATTGGAAAATGAAAAACTAAGTATGACTGTATTTAATTCAATATCAGTAAATTATTTAAATAGTTATTATACTATTGCGGATAATGTAATAAATGTATCAAAAGGAAATAAAAATTCGGCGGGTTTCTATTTTTGGCAGAGTAGTGGCGATTCACTAATTTTATATAAGGCTTCTTTTAATAACAATTTAGAGAAACCATATATAAAATATTCGGTTAAAATAAAGAAGGATTATAGCATCGTATCCTTGAAAGGTGATTATTTCTCTAATAAAAATGCATGTTTTAATTTAATTCATGCTCCGGGATTATATCAAACTATTACATTGTCAGACAATAATGTTTATACATTTAATAAAAAAGAAGTTATTGAAGAACTAAAGGATGCCGATCAGAATTCGTTTTATGTAAACGCCTCTAATTTTAGGGGAACCGATAGGATATTCTTTTATTCTGATACTGATAGTAAACTTAGGAAAATTGAACTCCTGAATAAGGGGGAAAATATTATTATTAGTCCCGTCTGCGATATTCAAAATGCCGGGGATTATTTCATTAAGAATATGGATATGAGAAATTTCAATCTTGTCTATTCAAATAAAAAGGAAAATTGTATAACGGTTAAGCAGATACAATGATAAAATATGTTGTAATAATGCTCTTTTTTATGGAGACAATAAGTCTGTTTCCTCAGACTATGCAAAAAGAACAGCTTGATAAGCTTTTTAATGATTTTATTAAGTATAAAAATAATAATATAACAAAAACTTTAGATATTAAATTGGAACCGGTTAAATGCGGAGTTACTTTTATCTATTCAGTCAGACATCATTTTAATGAATTTAATAATGATCAGCAGCAGATCCTGAAACCTTTACTTACACGCCCCGTACTGCAAACAAGCCTTGTATCTCCTTCAGGCTTCTTCAGAATTCATTATGATACAACCGGAATAAATACACCCAACTATGCAAAAGTTTCTGATACTTCTCTTCATCTTTCTGATCAGGTTCTTTTTAATATGTATCTTGATTCTGTAGCAATTGCGGCTGACTCAGCTTATAACTTCGAAATAAATTATCTTCACTATCCTCCTCCTCCTCCGGACGATTCTGCCGGAGGTGATAATAAATATGATATTTATATTGAAGATTTGGTTAACTATTACGGGGATACTCAGTTTGATAGTTCAAAAGGTCCCAGTTATATGGAATTAAATAATAATTTTACTGGTTTTCCAACTACGGGCATTTATGCTGTTCGTGTAACTGTTGCTCATGAATTCCATCACGGAATCCAGGTGGGAAACTATATTTATCGGGATGCTGATGCATGGTTTCACGAATTAACTTCAACTTCATTTGAACATTTTGTGTATCCCTCAATTCATGATTATTATTATTATATGCCCCATTATTTTGATAATCCCGTAAGATCTTTAGCTAGTAATGATGTAGGTGGAGGAGATGGATACGATATTGCTATATGGAATATCTACCTTCAAAAAAAATTCGATTACGATATAATTAAAAGACAGTGGGAATTGATGCCACAGATGAGAGCAATAGAATCAATAAACCAAAGTGTCGTCGAAAACGGCGCTTCATTTAGTCAGGTTCTTAATGAATTCGGAATCTGGGTTTATTTTACTAATAACCATGCACATCAGGGAAATTATTTTCCTGAAGCCGTAAATTATCCCTTAATATCATTTCCAATTTCTAATATATTACAGTTTCCACCCTTTGTTCCTGTTAACGGTATTAATAACCCTGTTTCAAATAATTTCTTAAAAATATCAATTCAACTTTCTGCAAATGCAGACAATCTTATTTCTGTTATTACAAATTCCGATTATGAAGCCGCAGTCAATGATTACTCATCAACATTTAATTTTCAATATTTGTTATATAATTATAATGTATCGGGGACTACCAATCTGGTTGATAAATATTATTCAAAATTAAATACGTCTGGATCGTTCTGGCTAAATTCGGAAATATTAAATGATACCTGGCTAGGTTCCTCTACTTTATTTAATCATAATGCTGATTTCCCGTTTCCATCTCCATTTAATTATTCATATTCTGTTCTTTATTTCCCTGTTGATCCAAACACTACGGGAGAATATATCCTTAATATTTATTCGATTAGTATGAAATTGATCTATTCTTCAACCGTTTCCTTAATTAAACTGGATAAAGTAAAACCGGTAATAATGTGGAATGGAAGAGATAATAATAATCAAAAATTATCTTCAGGAGTGTACATTTATGTTGTTAAATCAGGAGATACCTTAAAAAAAGGTAAAGTAGTAATTTTTAATGAGTAATTATTCAGTTGAAGCTATCGCCTTAAATAAGGTCTTCGGCAGAAGACTTATTTTTAATAATATAAATTTCAATTTTAATAATAGTGGCATATTTGGTATTTCGGGACCAAATGGATCGGGTAAATCCACACTGATTAAGATTATTTCCGGTTTAACCTCTCCTTCTTCAGGAAGGATAATACATAATTATAATGAAAAATCTATCATTCCTGAAAAACTGCATAACTATATCGGATTTGTTTCTCCATACCTGATGTTATATGATGAGTTTTCCGCATGGGAGAACCTGAACTATTTCTCTAAGATCCGGAACGTTCCTTTTGATAAGGATAAGATTAACTATCTTTTGGACAGTTTTTTGTTATTAAATAGAAAGGATGATCTTGTAAAAACATATTCTTCAGGTATGAAACAAAGACTAAAATTTATTTTTGCTTTGATGCATTCCCCCCATCTTTTATTGCTTGATGAACCTACATCAAACCTTGATGCGGAAGGTAAAGAAAAAGTTTATTCAATTTTGAAAAAAGAATCCGGTACATCGATAATTATAATTGCCTCGAATGAAGAATCAGATCTTGAAATATGTTCAAGTCTTATTCAATTAGAAAAATATAAAAATCCTTATAACTCAGTTCCAGCGGCAGGGGAAATAACTAAATGAATATAAAAGCCTTTGCGTTATTTAAAAAGGATTTCCATTCCGAGTTGAGAACAAGGTATGCTGTTAATGCATTGATAATGTTTATTATAGTTGCTATTAGTGTAATATTGTTTTCGATTGGAAATGAGAAAATATCGCAGAGTTTAACCGGTGGTCTTCTTTGGGTTGTAATATTTTTTTCTGCTATGTCAGGTTTATCACGTGCCTTCGTATCTGAGGAAGAGAGGGGAACAACTATGACTCTTCAACTAATTGCCTCTCCATCAACTGTTTTTTCAGGAAAATTATTATTTAATCTGATCCTGGTTTTTGTGATGAATATTGTAATTGCTTTGCTTTATTCTGCTATGTTTGATGCATTCGTAATCAAGAATTTCCTGCTTTTTTTGGTTACTTTTTTACTTGGAAATATAGGATTAGCTATATCATCTACAATTATAGCAGCGATTATAGCCAAAGCTGGTTCAAAAGGTACGCTATATCCCGTACTATCATTTCCTATTCTTTTGCCTTTGATTTTATTGCTTGTTCATTTAACTTTGAATTCGCTTGATGGCACATCATTTGATCAATCTCTATTCGAATTAGCAATGGTCGCCTGTTATGATGTGATTATGCTCTCTGCTTCTTACATGCTGTTTGATTTTGTCTGGAAAGATTAAATTTTAATAACTATAATTTGATAAATATACTATGGCCTGGAAGATATTTCTATTCTTACTTTTGAGTTTTGTTTCGGTAGCGGGAATCGCCTTTCCCATTGTTGAAAATCCAACGCATTGGTATGAGTTTCCTTTGATCAAAGGGTTGGAACAGAATGCTAAAATTATTTTTTTCCATGTACCGACTGCCTGGCTTACTGTTGTAGCGTTTCTTATGTCTACAATTTTCAGCATTAGGTATTTGGCAAGAAAGAATTTAAACGACGATGCAAAAAGCTATGCTGCAGCCCAGTTAGGAATCATATTTTGTATTTTAGCAACTATTACAGGTGCAGTTTGGGCTAAATTTGCATGGGGCTCATATTGGAGCTGGGATCCAAGACAAACAAGTATTTTTGCTCTTCTTCTAATATATGGTGCCTGGTTTGCACTCCGCTCCTCTATTGAATCTGAAGAAAAAAGAGCTACGCTTTCAGCAGTTTACTCTATAATCGCATTTTTGACCGTTCCTTTTTTCATATTTATTATGCCAAGGATAATGAAAGGACTGCATCCTGGTTCTGCTGATGATACTAACGCCGGTCCGATTGTTAATTTTAAGATGAATGGAAATATGCAGTTGATATTTTTCCTTTCTTTAACCGCATTTACAATACTATATTTTTGGATGTGGAATCTCGGGTATAAATCACTAATATTTAAAGATAAAATCAATAAAATATATACAAAAGGATAATTGTGGAATCACTATACCAGTTTCTTCAGAATAATGCTATATATATAGTAATGATAATTGTACTTATAGTATGGACTGGAATCTTTTTCTATTTGTTCAACCTTGATAAACGAATTAAAAATGTGGAAAAAGAGTTTAAAAATAGTAAGGACTGGCAATAAGATTGAATTTAATTATTATAGGAAAGAGTGAATGAAAAATAAATATATATTCGGTGGCATTATTATTACAATATTTCTGGCAATTATGGTGTACTTGTTTACACAGAGTAATATTCAGTATGAAAGTAATTTTCAGAATGTTATGTCGAAAGATAAGGTCTGCAAAGCTACCGGCAGTTGGGTAAAGTCTAAAAACTATGAATTTGATAAAGTGAATAGAACCTTCTCATTTTTCATGAAGGATGAAACTGGCAATGAAATGAAAGTTGTTTACTATGGCTCCATTCCGAATAATTTTGAATCTGCCAAAAGTGTAGTAGTTACGGGTGAATATAAAGATGGTTATTTTCATGCAAGGGATATTTTAACTAAATGTCCAAGCAAATATCAGGATGAAAAAGTCAAGTCTTCAGGTTTATAAAACCTATTTCTGTTCCTTCAAAGGGGACCTGGATAATTTATTTAATAAAAGAATTATAAATCAAATGATTGTAGGAAATGATTTTTGTTTCTGTTTCTTAAACTAATTAATGGTAATTATTTATTGGAAATTGATATTATTAATAAGGATGACTAAATGATTGGAAGCATAATTTTAACATTTGCACTGGCTTGCAGTATTTTTTCGGCATTAATGTATTATCTGAACTTCAGGGGGTATAAAAATACTCTTAATTATGGCAGGATCGGATATCATTCAATGGTCCTCCTGGTTCTGACAGCAGCCTTTTATCTAGAATACCTGATCCTTACTCATAACTATGGTTATAAGTATGTTTACGATTATAGCAGTAATAACCTGGCCAAAGGAATTCTAGCTGCTACTTTTTGGGCAGGACAGGAAGGCAGCTTTATGTTGTGGTTAGTATTGAGTTCGATTGTAGGCCTGGTTCTTCAGAATTATTCATCTAAAAGAGGGGATCTCGAGCCAAGAGTAATGGCTGTCTTTTCTCTTGCGACAACATTTTTACTAATAATGGTTTCTCCTCTATTCAAGAATCCGTTTGCATTTATATGGAGTGAACCTATTTTTCTTAGTTTAAAAGATATTAATCCTTCCTTATTGAGTCTACCATTTCTTCAAAATTTTCAATTTACTGATGCTCAGTCCGGTCAGAGTTTCATTAAAATGAACAGTGAATTGTTTGCCACCCTATCTTCCGGTGGTATTTCTTTGAAGGAGTTTATTATTAATGGAAAAGGATTAAATCCGCAACTATTAAACTTCTGGATGCAAATACATCCACCAATACTGTTTACCGGATTCTCTATGGCAACTGTTCCATTCTCTTTTGCAATGGCTGCTTTAATGAAAAATGATTATAGGGAATGGGTTAAGCAATCATTCCCATGGGTATTGGCAGGAGCGGGAATTCTGGGACTTGGAATAATGATGGGAGGATATTGGGCATATGAAATGCTTGGATGGGGTGGATATTGGGCTTGGGATCCGGTAGAAAATTCCAGTTTGATCCCATGGCTGGTCGGCGTAGCTTCCATTCACACTCTTCTGGTCCAAAGGAAAAGTCAGGCAAAAGGAGGAATAGGTAAATTTGCAAAAACCAACATTATCCTTTGTCTGCTAACTTATGTCCTGGTTTTATACAGCACATTTTTAACAAGAAGTGGAGTTCTTGGAGATGCCTCTGTTCATTCCTTTGTTGATCCTGGAATGCTTGTGTATTTGTTCCTGATAATATTTATAGGTTCCTTCCTGGTATTGGGATTCGGTATGGTAATTTATCGGTGGAAACATCTATCTGAGAAAATTGCTTCAGAAGAACAGGTACTTTCAAGAGACTTGGCCCTTTTTACAGCAGCAATTGTTTTAAGTGCATCGGCGCTAATAGTGCTTGTCGGTACTTCCGCTCCAATATTTGGAAAAGCAGTCGATGCATTCTTCTATAGTGAGCTGCATGTTCCACTGGCAATAATTATCGGGCTTTTGAATGGATTAAGTTTATTATTAAAATGGAATATGACAAGGGGAAAAGATCTTTTAAAGAGTTCAATTATCCCCATATCTATTGCATTATTAGTTACCCTGATGATTATTATATTAGGCGGGGTAAAGGATGTTATGATGATAATCCTTTCATTCTCTTGCGCATTTACCCTAGCAGTTAATATCGATATAGCATTTAGAATTATTCGCGGCAGTCTAAATATGATAGGTGCCTATATAGCGCATATTGGAATCGCTTTGTTTCTACTTGGTGTTATTGGCTCAGCTGGTTACAGCAAGCAAATAGATGTTAATCTCGAAAAAAACGTACCTGTTAGTGCACTTGGTTATGAAATGGTATTTACAGGGTATAATCCTATAGAAAATACAAATAAATATCAGTTTAATATCTCTCTGAAAAAAGACGATAAGAGTTTCAGTGTTGCTCCTATTATGTATATCAGCGATTTTAATAATGGTTTGATGAGAGAACCTGCAATTATGAGCATGTTTACTCATGACATTTATGTCTCTCCACTGGGTTATGAAGAAGATGATGGCTCTTCCAATAAAGGAAATGCAGTAAGTTTTCAGAAAGGGGATTCTAAGGTTTATGAAGGGGTTAAAATTACATTTGATGATTTTAATTTCCCTCCCGAAACCAGGCAGGCAATGATGCAGGGAAAAGACTTCGAAATCGGTGTCAATCTTACTGCTGAATCTCATGGTAAAAAAATACCACTTAAAGTCGCCTGGGTTAACAAATCAGGACAGAAAACATTAACCTCTGCCGATCTGAAGGAGGATAATGTCAAGATTACACTTCTTAACCTTGATGCTTCGGGAAAGGTTGACTTAGCATTATCAAAACTTGATGGTTCGAATTTATCAGCTGTTAAGAAACCAAAGGAAGTCCTTACAGTAACTGCAAGTATTAAACCTTTTATTAATTTTGTCTGGACAGGCGTTTTGATAATGGTATTTGGATTTGTAATTTCCGTAATTAGAAGATTAAAAGAGTCATTTAAATAGAATGAGCAAAAGTAGAATCTACATTGAAACCTATGGCTGCCAAATGAATTTAGCGGATACTGAGATTGTCCTTGGTATTCTGAAAGATGACGGTTATGAAATAACTCATGAAATAAGCAGAGCCGATGTAGTTCTTCTTAATACTTGTAGTGTAAGAGATAATGCCGAACAGAGAATTTATGGCAGACTTGGAAATATTAATAGTCTTAAAAATGTAAATCCCAATCTTGTAGTTGGTATTCTTGGATGTATGGCAGAACGTCTACGTCAGGATCTTGTTGAGGAGAAGAAGATAGTTGATCTGGTTGTCGGTCCGGATGAATACAGAAGACTTCCGGAATATATAAATATTGCCTTTAATGGAAATAAGGGCATTGGAATAAAACTTTCCAGAACTGAAACCTATGATGATATTATTCCATTCCGGGAGGATGGCCTTCAGGCCTGGTTATCTGTAATGAGGGGTTGCGATAAGTTTTGTTCATTTTGTGTTGTTCCGTTTACACGTGGAAGAGAAAGAAGCAGATCGCTGGAATCAATAATTTCAGAGGTTAAGCAGCTATCGTCGAGAGGTTTTAAGGAGGTTACTTTACTTGGTCAGAATGTAAATTCCTATAATGATAATGGAACTGATTTCGCTGATCTCCTTATAGCAGTTACGTCTGTTGATCCTTCTATCAGGATTAGGTTCACTACATCACATCCGCAGGATTTATCAGATAAACTTCTTTATACTATTGCCGAACATCCGGGGTTATGCAATTATATTCATCTGCCGGTTCAGTCAGGGTCCAATAGGATTCTTGAACTGATGAACCGTACATACTCAATTGAACATTATCTAAACATAATTGAAAAAGCCAAAAAAATTATACCCGGAGTAAGTTTCTCTACTGATATTATTTCAGGCTTTCCTTCTGAAACTTATGAAGATCATCTTATGACTCTTGATGTAATGCTTATAGTAAGATATGATGGGGCCTATATGTTCAAATATTCACCGAGGGAGGGTACAAAAGCATTTAAAATGGAAGATGACGTTCCCGAAGAAGTTAAAGCCAAGAGGCTTCAAGAGATTATTGATTTACAGCAAAAGATCTCCTATGAAAAAAATCAGGAATTGATTGGAAATGAAGAAACCATCCTGGTTGAAGGTTTTAGTAAAAAATCGGATCAGTTTCTATCTGGAAGAACAGATACAAATAAAGTTGTTATTATACCAATTAATCCAAATATCAGGGAAGGGGATTATGTGAATGTGGAAATTGATCGTACTACTTCTGCAACACTTTTCGGTAGTGTAATAAAGAAAATTAATTATGATGATAAAAATATTGCTGTCTCGACTTGATATGCGAAATATATTATTAATTTATCTATTCCTTTTTCCCTTTATGAAATTATTCGGGCAGGAAATTGATATTACTGATTATCTTAAGAAAATAGAAAGCGGCAATAGCGAAGAAGTAATAACAAAACTGCCGGAATTAAAATCTAAATATCACGACGATCCATCCATTCTATTCCTGGATGGAATTTTAACTGAAGACGGTAATTCATCTGTAAACATTTTTACCAAAGTGGCTAATGAATATCCCAAGAGCAGATATGCGGATGCCTCAGTATTTAGGATTTACACTTATTATTTTGCCGCAGAAATGTTTCCTGAAGCAGCTGTATGGTTAAATAGACTGAAAAAAGATTATCCTATTTCTCCGTATATCAAACTTACTGATCAGAATATTCCACCAATCGATCAGAAAAATAGAAGCCGGAACAATATTAAATCAGAATCAGAGATTAAATATAAATTTACAATTCAGGCTGGCGCATTTAGTAATAAAGACAATGCCAATTCACTTAAAAAACAGTTAACTGACGCCGGATATTCATCTGAAATATATGAAAAAACAGTGGCCGGAACTATTTTCCTGGTAGTATATGTTGGTAAATTCGAAACTGAACAGGAAGCAAAGAGTTTCCTTAAAGAATTAAATTCTGGATATAGTCTTAATGGTAGAGTAATTAATATAAATTAAGACTCAATTATTAAAATAGTATTCCCAAAGATTACCTAACTGGTACCTCTTCTCATTCAATTTCCTTATATTTAAAGATTAAAAAATAATATATTATTGTATTCAATTGTATAAGTTTTTATAAACTATGACCATATCTCAGTTCCAGGATCAATTTGGTATTATTGGTAAATCAAAAGAGATCAAGGATCTTGTTGATATTATTATGCAAGTTGCCAAATCTGATATTTCTGTCCTCATATATGGAGAAAGTGGAACTGGAAAAGAAGTTTTTGCAAGAGCAATCCATGGATATAGCAACCGCGCAAATAAACCTTTAGTTAGTGTTAATTGTGGAGCAATACCTGAAGGTATATTGGAAAGCGAACTCTTTGGACATAAAAAAGGATCTTTTACCGGTGCTATGGAAAACAGAAGGGGTTATTTTGAAATAGCCGATGAAGGTACTCTCTTTCTTGATGAAATTGGCGAAATGCCATTAACAACACAAGTAAAATTATTAAGAGTTATTGAAACAAAAGAATTTATGCGTATTGGAGCTGAAACTGTTACAAATGTCGATGTACGAATTATAGCCGCAACAAACAAAGACCTCCAGAACGAAGTTGATTCCAAAAGATTCAGAGAGGATCTCTTCTTCAGATTAAAAGCCGTTACTTTCAATATACCTCCCTTAAGAAAGCGAAAAGGTGATATAGAAGAGCTTGCTTTGTTCTTTCTGAAATCTTATTCAGAGGGAAATCATATCACAACACCTCATATTACAAATGAAGCTATGGATATCTTGAAAAATTATCCCTGGCCCGGTAATATCAGGGAATTGAAAAATGCAATCGAAACAGCTATAGCATTAAACAAGAATGGAACTCTCGACGAGTTCTCTTTCCTTCCACTTCTTCGTGAAATCGATAAGGATATATCTAATCAACGTAACCTCCCGGTATTCCTCAATAAAACTCCAGAAGATGCAGATAGGGAATTAATGTATAGGGCATTGTTTGAAATTAAAAAAGATCTGATTGAACTGAAAGATTTGATCTATCGTAGACAAGATGAAATTAACAATATCGATGAAGTCCTGCCGCTTGCCGATGTTGAAAAAAATGCAATTGTTAAAGCTCTGGAAAAGACCCATGGTAATAAACGCATGGCGGCACGGTTATTAAACATCAGTGAAAGAACCTTCTACAGAAAAATGAAAGGCTATGAACTTTAATAGTGTGATTGTCACTGTAATCCAAAGAATACCTTGCTTTAATTTTGGTATTAAAGCTCTCATCATTCTATTAAATGGCTTGTTTATAATTGCTGTTCTGGTTAATTTTACTTCTTGTTGTTCTTATTCTTTTACAGGAGCTTCGGTTCCACCGCATCTGAAAACTATTTCTATTCCGGTCGCAGATGATAGAAGCGGTGCTGGTGTTGCGGGTCTAAGAGAACTCTTTACTTCTATGCTTACACAAAAGTTTATTGATGACAATACGCTTAGAGTCTCTGACCGTGTGAATGCTAATGCCTCTCTCGATTGTGTTATTTCTTCTTACAGCGATGCTCCGGCTGTTGTTACCGGTGGTAATAATGTTACAACAAGAAGGATAACAATTGGTATTCAGGTGATTTATAAAGATCTTGTTAAAAGAAAAAATATATTTGAACAAACATTCTCCAATTATGGCGATTATTCAGGTAATGGAGGATTAAATGAAAAAAATGCCGCCATAAATGTCGCAATGGATAAAATAACAGAAGATATTCTGCTTGCTGCAGTTTCAGGTTGGTAATAAATTATAAAGGTTATTTAAAATAATGGATGATATCGTACTAATTTCATATTTCATAGCTCTTTCTATCCTTTTCATATTTGGTTTACATGGATTTATTATGATCTACTACTATAATAAATACAAAGGTGTGAGCCACAAACAAAAACCGGAAAGCATACCCGATGCTAAGGTTACTATTCAACTCCCATTATATAATGAACTTTATGTTGTTGAAAGACTAATTGAAACTGTTTGCGAAATCGATTATCCAAAAGAATTATTGGAAATTCAGGTGCTTGATGATTCGACCGATGAAACAGTTAATATCACGGCCGCTATGGTAGCTAAAAAGAAAGCCGAAGGCTTTGATATCTGCCATATCCGCAGAGGATCAAGAGAAGGATATAAAGCAGGCGCTCTAAAAGAAGGACTTCGTGTCGCTAAAGGTGAATTCGTCGCAATATTTGACGCTGACTTTATTCCACAGAAAGAATTCTTAAAGAAGACTCTTTCTTTCTTTAGTGACGATAAAGTTGGTATGGTGCAGACTCGCTGGGAACATCTCAATGGTGATTACTCTATGCTTACCAAAGCTCAGGCTCTAGCTCTCGATGGGCATTTCGTTATTGAACAGACTGTCAGAAATAAAGCCGGATTCTTTATCAACTTTAATGGTACTGGCGGTATATGGAGAAAATCCTGTATCGTGGATGCTGGCAACTGGCACGCTGATACTCTTGCAGAAGACCTTGACTTGAGCTACCGTGCTCAACTAAATGGATGGAGATTTGTCTACCTTAAAGATTTTACTTCTCCTGCTGAATTACCAAATGAAATCAGCGCTCTTAAAACACAGCAGTTTAGATGGACAAAAGGTCACATCGAAACAGCAAAGAAAATTCTTCCCCTTGTCTGGAAATCTTCTGTACCCCTTAGAGTCAAGCTTCAGGCAACAGTTCACTTAACAAGCAATCTCGTTTTCCCTTTTATTCTTCTGGCTGCTATTCTAAATGTACCCCTTATATTCATAAAGAATAGCGGTTCACATGAAGCCTACTTTGCTGTCATGTCTATATTTGTC
The DNA here is from genome assembly GCA_031292435.1 of Ignavibacteriaceae bacterium. Classification (GTDB taxonomy): domain Bacteria; phylum Bacteroidota; class Ignavibacteria; order Ignavibacteriales; family Ignavibacteriaceae; genus Fen-1301. The sequence continues at coordinate 83,721 of JARLHD010000395.1, read as the reverse complement.
CTTGCATTTGTTAGCTCATTTATGTTCTATCTCTATTCTCAAAGAGATATTAGAACTGATTGGAGAAAGAAGATCGTCCTCTTCCCGTTATTTATGGCCGGTAGTATGGGGTTTGCTGTAAATAATTCACGCGCAGTTATCGAAGGTCTCTTAAGTCGTAAAAGCGAATTTGTACGTACACCTAAATTCAATGTTGAAGATGGCAAAAGCACCGCTGCTGTAAAAAAATATGGTAATAGGAAAATCGGTCTGTCGGTTTATGTGGAATTAATGATGGCTGTCTATTGCCTGATCGGTATCTGCTCTTCTCTTTATTTTCTTGAGATTGCAGCCTTACCATTTCAGATACTATTCTTTTCTGGATTCGCATTCGTTTCTTTAACATCAATCAAGCACGCTTATTCCAAAACTTAGGACGTAATTGACTAAATCTGTTGCCGAAATATTTAATAATAAAGTAAGCCTAATTTATGAGTCCAATAAAAAATCTCCTCTTTTTATCAGGAAAGCCGATGAGGAGATCAGGAATAATCAAATTGAAAAAGCTGTCGAGATATTAATTGCCGGATTAAAAATATATCCAGATTATGCTGCTGCTCATTTTATTTTAGGTCGTGCCTATTCTCTGCTTGGACAATTTAACCTCGCACTTAAGTCAATTAAGACTGGTTCAGTCTTGATCAATTCATCTGTTACTTATGATTATTACCTCAAAGAAATTGATGCCGCCCGCAAGCAGCGGTCATTATTCGATTCAACTTCCAGGACTTCATTTTTCTCTTCAGATATCGATTCAGCACAGCCTGTATCATTCCCTGAAATAAAAAAAGAAGATGAACCGAAAGTATTTGAAAATAATGATAATCAGTTGGCTGATATCGATGACCGCCTGGAAGAGATAGCTAGAAATATTTCACTTGTAAAACTAAATGCATCAACTGCTAATTTGAATTATGAGTTCTCTGATATAGATAACTTTGTTGAACAGGATATGTTTGTATCTGAAACGCTCGCTAAGATCTATATTACTCAGGGGGAATTCAAGGAAGCAATAGAGGTCTATCAAAAACTTATTAAGAAAACACCTGCTAAACAGGATTATTATTTACAAAAAATAAGTGATCTACAGTCACATCTTGAATAACCCGGAAGATCAATCCCTTCTGAACCACCCTGTAAAATTAAAAAGAGAATTCTATACCCAATCGCTTTTTAAGGTTACAAAAGAACTTCTCGGTAAGATTATCATTAAAACTGAAAATACATCTGTGGTGTACCTGCAAATGACATCAATTCAGCGTAACTCTATCAGAACAAAACTACCATGTTCATTAAATATTGGGCAGCATCCAGCTTCCCAAAATCCCGTAACTGATAACAAGCAAATGTCAGATAATGTCATCCTACAACATCTACTTACATCAGGAACCTTTCTAGCAGGAAAAATAGTCGAAGTCGAAGCATACGATGGCAACATCGATCAAGCCGCCCATACATTCATCGGGAGAACCAAAAGAAATGAAATTATGTTCAATCAGGGAGGTTACCTGTACGTCTACTTTACCTATGGCATTCATTTCTGTGCAAATGTTGTTACCGGTAAAGAAGGTAGGGGTACCGCTGTCTTAATTCGTGCAGTTCAGCCTTTGTTTGGTATAGAACAAATGATTAGAAATAGATACCATAGGGATTTGAAGAATGAGAAAGAAAAACTTAATTTAACAAACGGTCCCGGAAAAATATGTCAGGCATTTGGTATCAACAAGGATCATTATGGCGCTGACCTTACCGGTAATCAAATATTTATAATCGATCAGCCAAAAGTGCATAATAAAAACATAATTGTTACTAAACGTATCGGAATAACAAAGTCAGTCGATTTGCTTTGGCGCTTCTATATCAAAGATAATCCATGGGTATCCTCCAAATGATTAAACCAAATAATCTTTTGATCGTTAGAACTGACCGTATCGGTGATGTCGTCCTCTCGCTCCCATTAGCTGAATTAATAAAGAAACACTATCCCGATTGCCGAATTACATTTCTTCTTAAAGATTATACCAAAAGTCTTGTAGAGGGGCATCCCTTTATTGATAATATTTTAATACTTAAGGAAAAGAATAATAAAATTAGTCTCATTGAAAATATTCTCCAGATAAAGAAAAATTCATATGATGCTGCTGTTGTTGTTTATCCTACTTTTATTACTGCCTTAATTATTTTCTTAAGCCGCATACATTCAAGGATTGGAACAGGATATAGATGGTACTCCGCTTTATTTAATAACAAAGTATATGAACATAGAAAAAATGCCCTCAGGCATGAATTGGAATATAACGTAAACCTCCTTAAATATTTTGGTATCGAGGAAAGTGTCAATCCCTCCACCATAAACTTCAATCTGAAAATTGCTAAAAAGGATGATGAAAGAGTTACTACAATCCTAAAAGTAAAAAATATTGATCTTAAGAAACCAGTTATTATAATTCATCCCGGCAGCGGTGGTAGCTCTATTGATCTGCCTTTGAATAAATTCAAAGAGTTGGTCGACCTTATACATAATAACCTGACTGCTGAAATTCTTATAACAGGCAGTAAGTCAGAAATAGAATATTGCCATAATCTGGTCGTCTCAGGTAAAACAAAAAACCTTGCCGGCTTATTCAACCTTGGTGAATTAAAATCTCTTATTAACCATTGCGATATCTTCATCGCAAATTCAACTGGACCTCTGCATATCGCCGCCGCTTTAGGTAAAAACGTCATCGGATTTTATCCTAAAATTCCTCAGTGCTCTGCTAAAAGATGGGGACCTTATTCCAATAAAAGCATAGTCTTTACTCCTGAATTGGAATGTTTCAACTGTACTAGGGAACAGTGTGAACATTTGGATTGTATGAACTCTATTACTGTATCAAAAATATTTGCTGAGATAGAAAAAATATATAAGTTTGTTAATAAATAATGGAAAATTAAATGTTTAAAAGATCTCTTCTACTTATTCTTTTACTCTTTCCAATGGTTCTTGTAAACGCGGGTAATCCTCAATCTCCCAATGACTTCCGTAAATTAAATAACAAAGCATTTGCCGAAGGCGAGAAGCTGGTCTTCGATGTAAAGTACGGATTCGTAACCGCAGGCATAGGTACAATGGAAATTCCAAAGATTAAAAAGATATCAGGTAGAGATGCGTTCTATGTCCTCTTTACTGTAAATACTGTCCCTAGTTTTGACTGGATGTTTAAAGTCAGGGATAGGTACGAAACTTACATCGATAAAGATGCTCTCTTCCCATGGCGTTTCGAACAGCATATCAGAGAAGGAAAATACTCAAGAGATTTTTCTGCCTTCTTCGATCAGCGTAAAGGCAAGGCTATAACTTCGGAAGGGGAGTACCCTATCCCCCAAAATGTTAATGATATCCTCTCTGCCTTTTACTTCGCAAGAACCTTGGACTTCTCCAAAATGAAGGTAAATGATAAAATCAACCTCCAGAACTTCTATAAGGATAAAGTATACGATCTTGATGTCATGTATAGGGGAAAGGAAACTATAGAAGTCCCTGCCGGAAAGTTTGAGTGCATCGTTATCGAACCACTTGTTAAAGAAGGCGGTCTCTTCAAAAGTGAAGGAAGTATCATTATTTATTTAACCAACGATCAGGCCAAAATGCCTGTACGCGTCAAAACTAAAGTAATAATCGGTTCAATAAACGCCGACCTTACCTCCTATGAAGGTGTAAAAGGTAGTCTTACGTCTAAAAGATAGTATTATTACCTGATTTCGCTATTTATAAAAATAACGAAAAATAAATAAAATATATTTTTCGTCATTTTCTGATAATACCACCTAATCATTGTATAAACCCTTTTGTCTTATCAACCCTTCTTATTTATCCTAAAGTTTAGTGTCTCATTATGGACAATCAATCGAAAAAATAGAAAAAGCTGAACGAAAGATGAAGCCGAGATGAGCGAGAGATGAACGACTCAGTACACCAATAGCTCAGGAACTAATTCTTTGGAGTTACATATTTATAAACACTACTGTCTTCTTAATAAAAATTATTAGTGTTCTTTTATTCCCCAATTATGAAGTAATATTCTTATTTTATAACCCTAAATATTTATTTAATCCAATTCTGCATTGTGCGTTCTGACAAAGTATATGTACACCATTAAAATCATATTGCAAATAAAATGCTATTGCGTTTAATAATATTATCTTTCTTCCTTAATTGTATGGTTTTCTCTCAATCAGACGTGGCAGTCTATCCCAATAAACCTGTTGTTTTAGACAACGAAAATGGCGGATATATGCAGCAGTCTTCACAGTGTGATAATCAAGCTATATATGTTCCCAATTGGCATGAATTTATTACCAATACTCCCTCCAATCTGCTAGGCGTAGTTACTAATTCCTTTTCATCTGATAATTTGCCTGCTATTGGATATATCTCAGCCATGACAATGGCGCTTGTAATTACTGATGCTAAAACGCATACTGCAGTTAAAACATTTTTTAAGGATACCCCGTCTCTTAAAAATTATGGAAAATATACAGTGATAATGGGGGATGGTAGAGTGGAATTTGGTATTGGCGGTCTCTTCGCATTGTATGGATTAGCATTTGAAGATAATCTTGCGTTGAGAACTGGACTTCAATGTACCGAAGCAATAATTAGTAATGGAATTATGGTACAGCTCCTCAAAAGGATGACTGGAAGAGAAAGCCCCCTAACAGCATCTTCACCTTCCGGTACCTGGCGTTTTTTCCCGAATCTTAAGCAATACCAGAAAGATCAGCCTAAATATTATTCTTTTCCTTCAGGGCATCTCTCAACTGCAATCACCACACTTACAATAATTTCTGAAAATTATCCTGAATCTAATTTTATTAAACCTATAGGATATTCTTTGGTTGGTCTTCTTGGTGTAGGTCTTGTTTCAAAAGATATGCATTGGTTTAGTGATTTCCCTTTGGCCGCTGCTTTAGGTTATGAAGTCGGTAAGATTATTACTTCTCGCAACAATCCTATGGAACTAAAACAGGAAACATCTGAAAACATTAGTTTCTCCTTTATGCCTGTATTCCTTACGGGTGGTGGTGGCGTTAATTTGCTCATGTCATTTTAAATATCGGAATTTAAGTTACTGTTATACTGTAAATAAGTCTCAGTTAAATAAATTTTTTAGAGGAGTAAATACCATGAGCGAAACATTAAAATCCCCGTACATAAAAAAAATTGCTCAGCGTGGCGCTATTAATATATGGATAGTTGATGGAATTTATGTGCGGGACCATATTGATGAAGAGTTCTCTAATTATGGACAGCATTATAATTTTAAGTTTATTCCAAAAGAAGAATTCTGGCTCGATAATGAAGCTAAACCCGATGAACAAAAATTTTTCATTGATCACCTGCTTATAGAACATCGACTCATGTCTAAGGGTGTTGCCTATAATACCGCCCTCGAAATTGCCGATAAAAAGGAGTTATCTGAAAGAAGAAAATCCGGCGATGTGAAGAAACTTATAAATAAAGATGGTCTTCCTGATGCCTCTAAAGTTCATATCCGCCTATGGAAAAAACTCGAAACTCCTGTCAGTGTCTGGATTGTAGATGGTCGTCTCGTCCGCAGTGTCTTCGATGTTGACTATACAGAAGGTGGACACGATTACGTCTATGAATTCGTCCCCCAAAATGAAGTGTGGATAGATAATGACCTGGAAGAATCAGAACGTCCCTTTGTCCTGCTTCATGAACTTCACGAAAGAAATCTTATGGCCAAAGGATGGGATTACGATCGTGCACATGAAGATTCAAGCAAAATCGAATATCATTGCCGCATGAACCCTAATGAACTCCATATAGCCCTTGGAAACGAAGGCTGGGAATAAATAAGTTTCATCTTATTTCAGTTTAGTGTCTTTTTTCTTTGAATAAATTCCCTGTGAATCTCTTCGATCTATTGCTATCTATAAGTGTTTGATCACACATTATATTTTATTTTACAGATCATTATAAACCCGCAACTATATTTTTATGTCTAAAATTTTAATAGTCATTATATATTCAAATCGATTTAAACAATTTATATATGAGGAATTAAATGAAATGCATGAATTACTATTTAACTCTTATCATCTTTTTAACAACTAACTTTTCTTTCTCACAATCATTTACATACACATCACCAAAGGATAATTCATCTCTGGTTTCATTAAGCACGAATATTATTTTGAAATCTGATGAGAACATCGATCCAGTGAGTCTTTTACATGATAAGTTTTCAGTAATTGGATCAGTTAGCGGTTTACACACAGGAAATGTAAAATTGTCAGATGACAATAAAACAATTCTTTTCATCCCCAATACGAGGTTCGCTTCAAATGAGGAAGTAAAGGTTTTCGTTTATGGTGGTATTAAAAATATTAACGGTAATGTCCTTCCACCGGTTACATTACATTTTAAAACATCGCCTCTGTCTCAAAGAATAAAAATAAAACTGTCAGATATAATGAATAATGGGAATTCATATAAGCCTTCATTGGCAAATCAGATTAGTAAATCAAACATAAAAAATACTATAACCAAAACGGTTACTTCCGGTTTACCCCAAATAACTGTTAATTCTTCGAATAACCCGGCAGATGGAAAAGTATTCCTCGCAAATTTTTCTCTAACATCTTCATTAAATCCTAATGACTCTGTTACTAATTATTTAATGATCTTGAATAACGATGGTTCTGTTGCAAAATATAATAAGATAGATGAGCTGGGAGTAGATTTTAAAATTCAACCTGACGGTCAACCATCCTACTCGGACATTACAGCATCCTATGGTGGATATTACGAAGCCGGTAGAATTTTCGTTACGGATACTTCCTTGACACCAATCGATACATTCCAGTGTGGAAATGGTTATGTCACTTTCCCTGCAGATTTTCGACTCCTGCCTAACGGTCACTCCCTTGCATTTGCTATGGATCCTGAACCTGTCGATATGACACAATATGGCGGCAGTCCGGATGCCAATGCTGTTGGTGTTGTTATACAGGAACTAGATGCTTCTAAAAATGTTGTCTTTCAATGGCGTACATGGGACTATCTTCCTGTTACTGATTCTTATGTAGATATCACCGGACAAACCGTTGACTTAATTCATGCAAATGCTATCGATGTGGACAATAGTGGAAATATTGTTTTTTCTATGAGGCACCTCTCAAGTGTTATTAAAATAGACCGCCAGACTGGAAATATCATCTGGACATTGGGAGGTAAACAAAACCAGTTTACTTTTATAAATGAGCATGAATCCAATAGCCCTAATTACTTTTCTTTTCAGCATGATGTACGTGTATTGCCTAATGGTAATATAACTCTGTTCGATAATGGCAATCAGCATCAACCTAATTATTCCCGCGGTGTGGAATATAAGCTCGATGAGCAGAATAAAACCGCAACCCTGGTTTGGGAATTTCGTCATACACCCGATATTTATGGCTTTGCCATGGGTTCTGTACAAAGGCTTCCTAACGGTAATACTTTAATTGGTTGGGGACTTGGAAGTTTATCAGGTGCACCTATGTTAACTGAGGTACATCCGGATCAATCTGTCGCTCTTGAATTTTCCCTTCCGGTAGGACAGGCATCTTTTAGAGTCTATAAATTACCCTGGATAAGCGATGTTACTGCGGCTAATGTAGACCTGGAGGTTGCGCAGGGTAATACATATAATTTTAATAGTCCTAACGATACTACCGGAGTAACAATAAAATATGATCTGCTGAATTCATCGCTATATGCATTTACAACCGTTACAAGTTATAATTATTCCCCCTTAAATCCTGCATTTAATGCAACTCCTCCTCTAATGGTTTCTAACTATATAAATATAAAAGGGTTGGGGATTACTTCATATACTGGTGAGGTTCACATAAATCTAATTAATTATCCTTTAATAATTAATCCGAATTTAACTATCGTTTATGCAAGACCGGTAGGAGGAAATACTTTTACTCCTGTTGCTACAAGTTATGATCCAACGAAGAATCAACTGAATTTTACTACATCAAACTTTGGAGATTTTGCATTTGGAATACCCCAATCGGTTGATTCTGTATATACGCCTGCACCGCTTTCTCCCGGAGATAGTGAAATTGTAAATGGTCTGGCTTCTGTTAAATTATTATGGGGAACCCGTGGTATTGTTCAGTCTTATCATTTACAGGTTTCGAATAACCCTGCATTTAGTAGTACTGTTGTAGATAATTCAGGATTAACTTCAACTTTCTTTATATTATCCCAGCTTAATAATAATTCAACTTATTATTGGCGGCTGAGCAACACAAATACTGCTGGGACCAGTAATTGGTCAAATATTAGAAGTTTTAATACAGCCTCTCCTTTTATTAAAGTATTATATCCCAATGGCGGACAGGTTATTTTCTTGGATTCAACTTATGTTGTTCGTTGGCAATCCAACATAAACGATACTCTAAATATTAGTCTGTTGAGAGCTAATAATTCAGTTACAAGTATTGGTGATTCTGTTTTCTCCGGTACCAATGAATATAAATGGAAAGTACCTTCAAATTTACAGCAGGATTCAACTTATAAAATTATGGTATCCAGTATAAGCAATACCGGCTTATCTGGCATTAGCAGTTCAGCTTTTTCAATATTATCTAATATTACCGGTGTTAAATCAACTAACAATATTGTAAAAAGCTATGTACTATCTCAAAATTATCCCAATCCCTTTAACCCATCTACCGTTATACAATATTCAATCCCGCAGGAAAGCGTGGTGAGAATTGATGTTTATAATGTAATAGGTGAGCGTATCACTACATTAGTAAATGAAATGAAAAAATCAGGTAACTATGAAATAAGTTGGAATGCTTCAAACATATCATCTGGAGTATATTTTTATTCAATAAAGGCAACTGGCAATAATGGTCAAAATTTTGCTGCTATTAAAAAAATGATACTTCTCAAATAATCTGGTATCTAGTTAAGAAGATTTCCAATGAACAGAATAAATAAAATATTTTTGATATTAGTTCTGTTATTTAATACAAATTTAATATTAGCTCAGCTTAACGTTTATCATAATAATTATATTCTTGATTCAACATATACCATCTATAAAAGCCATAACTCAAACGGACAAAACAATAATATAAATCAAAGAACTATTATTCCTAAAACTTTGGCTGGATCAATTCCTGATACTTCACTTCCGTATTATTTGCCTCTGGTCAGCATTAATTCGTCTGGAACTCCTTCACCAGGCTATTATTTCATCTCTCCCTCCCCCTATCTCGAAATTTTAGATAATCAGGGTACTCCTGTCTTTTACCGTAATGTAGGTGGATCAGTTTATGATTTTGATCTGCAGCCGGATGGCGAGTTAACATATTTTATTTATCCTGTTAATTGTTATGGGTTGGATAGCTCTTTTAATTTAGTACGGTCTTTTAATACTTCTGATGGATATGGTGTTGATGTTCATGAACTGCGTGTTTTACCCAATGGTAGTTATTATATTTTTGGTAAAAAAGTCGATACTTTGGATATGAGTAGAATTGTTCAGGGAGGTAATCCTAATGCTCTGATCATCGATGGCGCGTTAATGGGATATGATTCCTCTGGCAATTTAATATTTGAATGGGATGCTCTTAATCATTATAATATCACGGATGTGGATGAAGGGGTAGATTTAACACAACCTGAAATTGATTTTAACCATTTCAACGCGGTTGAATTTGATAAAGATGGGAATTTTCTAATTTCCGCAAGGAACCTGGATGAGATTACAAAAGTTAATCAAAGGACTGGTGATATTATTTGGCGCATGGGGGGTAGGAATAATCAATTCACATTTATTAATGATACTCTGGGGTTTTCTCGTCAGCACGATATAAGACGATTATCAAATGGAGATATTAGCATTTTCGATAATGGGGATTTTCATCCTGATCAGTTATCCAGCGTAGTAGAATATAAACTTGATGAAGTAAATAAAACAGCAACTCTCGTAAACCGCATTTATTATGATAACATCTATACTATGACAGAAGGTTCTGTTGAAGAACTGCCTGGTGGAAATAAAATTATATCATGGGGACAAAATTGGAGTCCTTTTCTCACTGAGATAGCGCCGGATAATTCTGTAGTCTTGGATCTAAGCTACCAGAATTTTACTGATACATATAGAGCATTTAAATATCCATGGAAAACTAATCTGTTTACCACCAATTCTGATTCATTAAATTTCGGAATGGTTACTCTTGGAAACTCGCTTTCAAAACAGATTACTGTTTATAATCTGCATGATAGCCTGGTTACAATAAATGAATTCTTTTGCAGCGATTCGTCGTTTACGACAAATATCCGCGTGCCTGTAACTATTTTGCCTAAAGATTCTTTAGTTGTACCGGTAACATTTAAACCATCAAGGATCGGTGCCTTCCAGGTCTCGTTTAACCTAAGATGTATTGGACAGTATAATGATGATAAACAAATGATTGCAAGACAGGTAATTCTTTCGGGTACAACAAATGATGTAGCTTCTTTAAATTCAGGTGTTAGTGTATTAGATCAGTTTAGCCTGTCTCAGAATTACCCTAACCCCTTCAACCCAACCACTGTCATCCATTATGAAATTGCAGCAGATGCCCTGGTAACATTAAAAATTTATGATGAACTTGGTCGTGAGGTAAAAACATTGGTTAATCAATATCAGAATAAGGGGAAATATGATATAAATTTCATCGCAGTTAATCTGTCTAGTGGTATTTATTTTTATCAGTTAAAGACCGGTAATTTTATATCTACTAAGAAAATGCTCCTGATGAAATAATCATTTCTTTTAGTTCCGCATCCATTATAATATCTTATTTATTAATCTAATAAATAATTTAATCCAAGCCCGAATCCATTATTCACCATCGAAGGATAAATATGAACATTCTTTACGGCATTCCCGAATATAAAATCGGTCCATCCTTCAGGATGCACTGCAATCATACCAAATGAATATCCTAATACAACCGCTAGTGGATAATCACTATACCAGTGAATCCCAGTATTTACCATACTGATTGCAAGAAGACCTGTTAAAGTATATCCCAGGGGTTCAATCCATTTTATATTTGGATAATTTTCACCTATTACTACAACAGTAGCAAGCGCAGTTGTTACATGTCCCGATGGAAATGCGTCATAACTCGGAACATGTTTATGATAATTGATTTGATTCGGAAAAAAGTCCCACCTTCCGCCTGGCATTGTGCTAACAAAAGGACTTTGTCTCCCGGTTATGTGTTTTAATACTTGCACAACTGCGCCTGAAGCAAGTACTGCTTCAGTTATTTCACTTGCAGTTCTTAATGCCCTGTTGTCATTAAATATAAATCCATAAATAGCATATACTCCCGATAATCCGAATTGGGTTCTGCCGTCTCCTAGTTCTTCAAGTATATCACTCCATCTCTTCACTGGGCCGGATTCTTTATATATTTTATTCGCTGCCATCCATGTTCTGTTATCTGTTGCAATCAACCCGGCAGTTAGTACGCTTACTCCTGCGTATAGTGGTATTTTCTCTGTAATAAAATTAGTATTATAAAACTGGACACAATCTCCGGGAATATTAGTAAACATTTCATACCATGTTGGTGCCGAAACAGTATCTTTATTTCTGGATGCTTCATTTAAACTCTGGCAGACAGAAAATTCCCCAAATATCAGGATAAATAAAATAGTATATGTAATTTTCAAAATAATCCAAATTGTTTGTTGTATTTATTATCTAAAAATATATAAATCGAGTCACATCTCCCATAGATTATAATAATCAATATCCATAGTCAGAGTAGAATTCAATCATATATTAACAATGAAATAATGTAACAAGCTATATAATTCAAATGATTATATTTGATAATATTTTGGAAATACTCTTAATTTATTTATACATTTACTTTCAGTAAATGGGTTGGAAATAGGAGTTGTGAGCAAATATAACTTTAGCTTGATGTTTATACACAATTAACTCCTTCATACGCTCAGGTTTAGATTAAATATTTTTAATTTTTATTAAACCAATGGAGTTGATTATGCGGTATTTCCAATCTTTCCTCCTTCTGTGCCTTAGTTTGGTTCTCGCCTCCTGTTCTTCTGGAAATTTCCTCGATTATAAAGATGTCGCGCTGAAATATAACCTGCCTAAATCTGTGGGAGCAGGGGACTATCCTGAAGATGATGGAGTGGTTCTGCTATCAACTACGGATATAAATATGGAATTGTATACACATACTATTACAACAGATGAAACTGTACATAGAATTAAAAAATTATTCAAAAATATAGAGAACCATGCCTTTATCGAAATTCCTATTTATAATGGGGAAAAACTTGAAAAAATCTCTGCACGAACAGTTAAATCCGATGGAACTGTTATTCAGTTAAAACCTGAAGAATTTTATACGTCATCTGGAGTTGAGGAGGGATCTACTTTCTATTCGGATATGAAAAATGTAAAGTTTACTTTCCCCGCTATTGAAAAAAACTGCATCATTGAGTATGAATATACAAAATCAAAGTTGCACCCGTTCAGGACTGATGTTTGGTATATTCATGATAATATGCCAACCTTGTTTAATAAATATTCACTGTCTGTTCCTAAAATTCTCTTACTCTCCGAAATTAATGGTGGGGCGGGATGGAATTGGAACTATAAAGCCTATAATTATGCGCTGGATAATCCGGAAGTTGATGATCAGAAGGCGATCAAAGACATGGGAAAAGCAAAAATCATAAATACCTGGATTCTTAGGAACATTGAACCTATGAAGGAAGAAGAAATGATGCCTGCTGTTCAAAATCATATCGGGTATGTTAAATTTGCTGATTCAGACTGGAAGAAATGGGATGATATTTCTAAATGGTATTATAAAGAATTGTTCGAACCGCGTCTTATTGTTTCAAGTGAAATTAAAGATTTAGCTCAGAAGTTAACTGGCGATATTGAAAATAAGACAGAAAAAGTTAGAAAATTATATGATTATGTTAAGAATCTAAGATATGTTTCAATCAGTCTTGGGGTCGGTAGCATTCAACCCTCCGAACCTGCTGATATATTAAAAAGACAATATGGCGATTGCAAGGATAAATCCATCCTCCTGATAAGTTTATTAAAAGCAGCAGGTATTGAAAGCCAGCCTGTTTTAGTACTTACTTCAGATGAAGGAACTCTCGATCCATATTTCCCGAGTTGGAATTTCAATCACATGATAGTTAAAGCTACTGTCTCTTCCAAAGAGAGTTATTGGCTTGATGCTACTGCAAAATATACCCCTTTCGGTAAATTGCCTTGGCCATGTCAGGATATAAATGTTCTTGTGCTGAATTCAGATTATACTTCCGGGATTGAAAGAACATTATCCTCTGATTTAAAAGATAATGTCAGGTATATAACATTAAATATGGATTTGAAGAATGATGGTACTGTTGCATACGACGTTGAGTTAAAATATTATGGCGATGATAACAGCTACATTAGATATCGCCTTGAGGATAAAACCGATAAAGAATTAAAAGAATACTGTAAATCTCTTATTGCAGATGATTTTACAAATGCTGTAATTCAAAAATGTGATTTATCGGATATTGATTCATTAAAAACTTCCTATTCTCTTAAATTCCACGGTACAGCTGGAAATATTATGCAGAATCAGTCGGATCTTGTGCTCGTTTCTTCTGATCCGTTTAAGTTCTTTGAAAATACTTCCTGGTTAATTAAAGATAAAAGGGAGTTTCCAATTAAATTCGACTATCCTTTTATCCTGAATAAATCTATTATTATAAATCTTCCACAAGGATATTCGGTAAGAAATCTCCCTGGAAAAGTTAATCAGAACATAGCGAATATGAATTACTCAAAGGAAATTTCAAGCTCAGGAAATGCGATCAATTTAAATGAGAAATTCAGGATGAGTAATTCTCTTGTTCAGCCAAGTAAATACCAGGAAACAAGACAGTTTTTCGAGGGTATTAAAAATAACTATGGTGAGAAAATTATTCTCATTAAGAAATGATATTTCATCTTTGTTCATTTAATAAGTTATAACTAATTTACAATTTCCCTTTTAAGTAATTCAGCTATATTTATGAATGAAGATCTGGATCAGAAAGAAGAAGTTAAACCTATTTATCAATTTGATGAATTCTCACTAAATGAAATAAAACCGGCAATTTCTCCTATCGCTGCTGCGTTCATAGGTCTGATTGGAGGTCTTTTCCTCTATCAGTTCGTTGGTGGTATGATCACACTGCTTATTTTTGGGCTTAAGATCGAAAATGCTCCCGTTAATTCTGTTCGATTGATGACAATGGCAGCACAGGTTCTGTTCATTCTGCTTCCGGCACTTCTATTTACAAAATGGTTCTATGTCGATGTTACCCGCGTACTTAGGGTTAAAATACCTAAAATTAAAGAACTCTCTTTGTTTACTTTAGGCATTATCGTACTTACTCCTTTGCTCGAAAATTATATTGTCATTCAAACCTGGTGTATAAATCAACTTGCTTTACACTTCCATCTTATAAATGTTATTAAATCTTTCTTGGATAAGTTAAGTGATTATGTTGAAACAACATATGGCAATTTATTAAAACCAAATTCTTATATAGAAGGAGTGCTGATAATTCTGGTTGTAGCTATTGTTCCGGCTCTTTGTGAGGAAACTATGTTTCGCGGATTCATTCAGCGGAGCTTTGAATTTAGGATGAAACCATTCTGGGCTGCACTTATTACGGCAGTTTTCTTTGGAATATACCATTTTAATCCTTATGACCTGATCCCTCTCATTGCCTTGGGATTCTACTTCGGTTTTGCTTCTTATACAAGCAATTCTATCGTTGTACCTATGTTCCTTCACTTTCTTAATAATTTTGCCGCTATTATGATGTATTTTGTAATTGGCGATAAGAAGTTGCTCGATAATACTCCTGATCCTAACCCTGATCTCAAATCCGCTTTTGTTATACTATTTATTTTATTAATATTGTTTATTGGTGTTATATATTTGATTAAACGATTCTATTCACAAAATAAAATGAGGAACGATTATGCCGGTATGCCCTAATTGCGGTTATGAATATGTCAAAGGAATTACATTTTGCCCCGATTGCAATGAATCTCTTGTGGATGAGAACTTGTATTTAAAACCTGAAGAATGGAAGGAGGATAATTGGGTGGTTGCTTTTACTTCAAATCAGGAATATGAAATCGAAATGCTTAAAAATAATCTTGACGGAGCTGGTATTACTTCTGCTATTCTGGATCAAAAAGATAGGAATTTCCCGTCACCCGGAGATTTCTCTGTAGTTAAATTAATGGTTAAAAAAGAAGATTTACACGATGCTCTTAATTTTATTCAGGCTGTCCTGAATGTTCCGGATAAAGATGAACCCGAATCGGAATAATAATGTCCCTTAGTAACAGCTTAACAAGAGTTATAGTTGCTGTCTTATCAATCCCCTTAATTTTGGCTGTTTGCTATTTTGGTAAATATTATTTCCTTTTATTTGCTCTAGGAATAGCCCTTCTTTCATATTATGAATTCAGCCTGATGGCTAAATCGAAAGGTATGAAATTAAACTTATGGCTGGGAATTCTTGGAATTATATTTATTGTATTCAATCAGTATTTCCACTTTCCTCTGGATAATTATAATTTCTTAATTTTATTTGCGGTTATCCTCTGTCTTATAGAACTGTTCAGGAATAATGGATCATCTATTTATAATTTAAGCGGTACTTTATTCGGCGTTATTTATATGGGACTCTTTTCTGCATCCCTCATCGGAATTAGGGAGTTTTACTCTTCCGTCCTTGACCATTATAACAATGGAGGCTTCCTTATTATCTCTGTATTCGCTTCTATATGGATTTGTGATTCAGCTGCTTATTATGGTGGCACTGCCCTTGGCAAACATAGACTCTTTCCTAGGGTTAGTCCTAAAAAAAGCTGGGAAGGCGCTGTATTCGGTTTCGTATTCGCTTTATTAACAATGATCGCTGCAAAATATTTAATCCTTGATTTTCTTGATTGGAACACAATCATTTCATTTGGGTTTATAATAGGTATAATTGGACAATTAGGTGATTTAGTCGAATCTCTCCTGAAAAGAGATTCACAGGTAAAAGATTCTTCTCATATACTTCCTGGTCATGGAGGAATATTCGACAGGTTTGATTCTTTGTTGTTAACCGCCCCAGTTATTTTTCTTTATTTAATATATGTAAAGTGATGAATGAAATGTAAAGATAAGGTTAGTATTATTACGCTTGGATGTTCTAAAAATACAGTTGACTCTGAACGTTTGATGAACCAGATTAAATTGAACAATGGTAAGCTCGTCGATGATCCTGATCAGGCAGGTATTGTAATTATAAATACATGTGGATTTATTGAAGCCGCTAAACAGGAATCAATTGACGTTATTTTAAATGCTGTGTCCTTGAAGAAACAGGGTAAGTTAAATAAAGTAATCGTCGCTGGCTGCCTTTCTGAAAGATATATGAAAGATCTTGAATTAGAAATTCCGGATGTCGATCGATATTTCGGGACCGAAGATTACGAGGGTATTTTAGATGAATTGGGCGGGGAACTTAAATATAATCTCCTCGGAGAAAGACTGCTTACCTCACCTGCCCACTCAGCATATCTTAAAATCTCTGAAGGCTGCGATCATCCATGCTCATTTTGTGCTATTCCGATTATGCGGGGTAAACATAAATCCAAACCTATGGAAGATCTCTTGTCTGAAACACGCTTCCTTGCGTCCAGAGGGACAAAAGAACTTGTATTAATCGCTCAGGATACTACAGATTATGGAATTGATATTGCCGGTAAACGTACTATCAGCAATTTATTAAACTCTCTGAGTGGGATTGATGGAATTGAGTGGATCAGGCTCATGTATGCCTATCCATCAAAATTTCCCGATGACCTTGTTGATACAATTGCTTCTAACCCCAAAATTTGTAATTATGTGGATATACCACTTCAGCATATTTCCGATTCAGTACTTAAATCAATGAGAAGAGGTGTCACATCAGACAAAACCAAAGAATTATTGTATAAATTAAGAAATAGAATTCCCGGTTTAACTATTAGAACTACATTAATTACCGGCTATCCTAATGAAACTGAAAAGGATTTTGAGGACTTATGTAATTTTGTAAAAGAATTTAAATTCGATAGACTGGGAGTTTTTACTTTCTCTGTTGAAGAAAATACTTCAAGCTATATTCTCGGTGATCCCATTCCCGAAAAAGTTAAAGTTGAACGTAAAAATATAATTATGGAAATTCAAAAAGACATATCTGCCCAAATTAACAATGATTTTTTAGGTAAATCATTAAAGGTATTGATAGACAGGATCGAAGGAGAATATTATATCGGACGTTCCTACAGGGACGCTCCTGAAGTGGATTGCGAAGTATTAATCCCCATAATAGATAATCATATAAAGGTAGGTGAGTTTTACTCAGTTGAGGTCTGTGATTCCAATGAGTATGACCTCTTTGCAAAACTTTCCGGTTAACAGGAGGTTTGTATGAAAATAATATTATTTATGGTTTTATTTGCTTCTGTTTTTTGTTTAACCTTTGCACAGGAAGAGACTAGCAAATATAAGGGATTTCAAAGAGTCAGATATTACCAGGATTTCCTTAATTTCCGATCAACTAAAGCTGGTTTGACTAGATTGGATGTGTTTATTGAAGTTCCTTATAATGAAATTCAATTTGTTAAAAAAGCGGATTTGTTCGAATCAAATTATACTGCTACTATCTCTGTTTTTACTGAAGACAAAGAGAAATTAATTGAAGAGAAAACCTGGGATGAAAAAATAGATGTTAACGATTTCCCCCACACTACTTCACCTACTAATTTCAACATAAGCATTAAATCTTTCGAGTTGCCTCCCGCTAAGTATTTCATTAGAACCGCTATCGAAGATAATGATTCCAGGAAAAATTTTGTGTCGACTAATATGTTTACTATCAGGGATCTTAATTCACTTCCTAACATTAGTGACCTAATGTTTATCGCTAAACAAACTTTGGTGGCAGGTAGTAATAAAATACTTCCTAATGTCACTCGCGAAATTTCTGTGCAGAAGGATGGAATACCTTTGTTCTTTGAGCTATATTCGAATTCTGTATGTAAAGTAAATCTCGAATTTTATGTGACCGACAAGGATAAAAAAATAATTTATGCTGATACTTTGGCGCGTAATATTGATTCCGGTAAAACACAGATTTTTCATAATGTAATGGTAAATGGTTTGGGTCTGGGAACCTATCTTATTGGCGTCTCTCTTAAGGATACTAATAATAGGATAATTGCCTCAACATTAAAATCATTTCAGTCAAGATGGATCGGAGTACCATCTGTAATAAATGATCTTGATAAAGCAATTGCACAGCTTGTTTATATAGCCTCTTCATCGGAAAAAAATTATATCGAATCTGCGCCTACCAAAGAGGAAAAAATTAAACGATATCTTGAATTCTGGAAAAAGAAAAATCCAAATCCTGCCGTAGAAGATAACCGTGTTTTTGATGAGTATTATCGCAGAATAAATTATGCTAATGAAAATTATTCTCATTACACAGAAGGCTGGAGAACCGATAGGGGGATGATTTACATTACTTTGGGTCCGCCGAACAATATTGACAGGCATCCCTTTGATTACGACTCTAAACCTTATGAGATTTGGGAATATTATGATTTGAATCAACAATATGTATTCATGGATG
Source organism: Ignavibacteriaceae bacterium (assembly GCA_031292435.1). Taxonomy (GTDB): domain Bacteria; phylum Bacteroidota; class Ignavibacteria; order Ignavibacteriales; family Ignavibacteriaceae; genus Fen-1301. Next base: position 64,877 of record JARLHD010000395.1, on the reverse strand, counting down.
AAAATGGATTTGGTGATTATAGACTTATAACACCAATTAATGGCGATATGCTTCGGTATAGGTATTAATATTTTATGATTTTAACTGTTACTCTGAATCCATTGCTTGAAAGGAGGATTACCTGTAGTTCAATAAATATTGGGCTTGTAAACAGGGAAGGTAAAATTGAAATTAAATCTGGCGGGAAGGGAATAAATGTAAGCAGGCAGCTTAATAACCTTGGAATCGATAACCTGGCTTTTACTTTTTCAGGTGGAAGCACTGGACGTGAGTTTAAAGATATTGTCCATCGCGAAGGAATTAAATCTGTTTTCGTTCATACAGAAGCAAATACTAGGGAAGCTTTAATATTTATTAATGAATCTGCTCGTTTAGTTACTTCCTGCTTCAGTATGAATTCCTGTATTACTCAAAAAGAAGCTTACGAATTCTCTCAGAGACTTGTAAAAATGATTCCCAATTATGAAATGATCGTACTTTCAGGAAGTTCGCCCTGCAAAGAAACTAATTCAATATTTCCCGAAGCAATTTCATGTGCTATTAAAAATGATAGGATCATTATTTGCGATACATATGGTGAGCATCTGGGTGAATGTCTTGAAGCTTCCCCTACAATTGTGCATAATAATATCGATGAAATTGAAAATTCGCTCAATATAAAACTGCGTAATAATGATGATATAAATAATCTTTTGTCTTCCCTTTATTCTAAAAATATAAAGCAGGTCTATTTAACTGATGCAGGTAACCCCTTTTTTGCATCTAATTTCGATTACCGTTTCAGGATAAATCCCCCTGCTGTAAAAACAGTTGATTCTACTGGAAGCGGGGATGCATTTACTGCAGGAATTATTTATGGCTGGCATAATGATTTGGTCTTTGAAGAGACTCTAAAAACTGCTGTTGCTCTTGGTGCTGCTAATGCTTCCTTTTTTGATGTGTGCAATGTAAAGATAAATGGCTTTGAAGAATTAAAAACATCTGTTATTATTACTCCAATCGGGAAAAAAATGAAAGTAATTGATGTTAAACCTCAGTAAAATTTTAATTGATCTCATATTCCTTACCTCTTTTTTGTTCCATCAGTCAATTTATAATATTGAAGTAAAAGGGAATAGAGCATTTAGTACTACAGATGTAATTACTTGGTCTGGAATTTCTTTGGGGAGCAAGCCATTTAAAGGAATTGAAGATACTGTCGGATTCAAACTAGCTAAGAATTTTGCGGCTCAGGGATATATAAAAAGTTCTTTTGATGTCCGTCTTATAGTAATTGATTCTCTGAAGGCAAATCTGTCAATTTCTATAAAGGAAGGCGATCCTGCTTTTGTTAATAGAATTATATTCGAAAATGCCAATGCTTCTGACTCCACTGATCTGATCCCTCAATTCGAGTTTATGGAAGGTCGTATTTTCAATAAATATGATCTGGAAAATGATATCGGAAATATTCTTACCAGTTATGAAAATAACGGTTATCCGTTTATTAAGATTATTATTCCTTCTGTTATTTTCTATTCCGATAGTTCTGCCGGGAAAAATTATGCCGATATAAGATTGCAAATAGACAGGGGTACTAAAAATAATATCGATAAAATTGAAATTGCAGGCAATACAAAAACAAAAGATTTCGTTATTACCCGTGAGCTTAGAATAAAAACTGGTGAAGTTTATTCACAGAAAAGAATTGAAGAGCTTCCCGATCGGCTCAACCGGCTGCGCTTCTTTGATCCTGTCAGTACTCCGTCATATTATATCAATTCTAAAAATGAAGGTGTTCTTGTTGTAAATATTAAAGAAAAAGAAACAAATAATTTTGATGGAATACTAGGATATATTCCTGGTACAAACAATCAACCCGGCTATCTTACCGGTCTGGTTAATGTTAACCTTAGAAATCTATTTGGAACCGGTAGGGTTGCTTCAATAAAATGGCAGCAGGTTGATAGATCATCTCAAGCTCTTGAACTTCATTACCTTGAGCCTTGGTTTCTTGGCTATCCTTTTAATTTGAACGGTTCCCTGGTTCAGAACAAACAGGATTCTTCTTATGTGCAAAGAACTTTCGAAGGAAGTGTTGAGTTCCTGGCTTCCGAAGATTTATCCGCATCATTTATCCTTTCTTCTGATGTAGTCATCCCTACAATAAATGATACTTATATACCTCAGGTATTTAATTCAAGTTCGGTCACTACTGGTATCAGCTTAAAATATGATACCCGCGATGATCCTTATGCCCCTATGAAGGGTATTGTCTTTAATAATCTGGAATCCTATAGTAAAAAAACAATTAAAGGTCCTGCTTCTTTAATTACTTCCGATACTCAAACTAAAATTAATCTCCAGCGCATTCAGGTAGATCTCGGTCTGTATTATTCACCCTTCCTGAGACAGGTTATTGCCTTTGGTGTACATGGCAGAGAACTATTAGGCTCTTCTTTCGAGAATAGTGACCTCTACCGTTTAGGCGGTACCTCTACCCTAAGAGGCTATCTCGAAAACCAGTTCCTGGGTTCAAGAATTGCATGGAGCAATACTGAATATAGGTTTTTATTAGCACGCCGATCTTATATATTTACTTTTTTCGATACGGGATATTATTTTAATTCAGCTGTAGATAAAAAAGAAGATTTTAAATTGGGATACGGTCTCGGTCTTAGTATTGAAACAGGTTTAGGCGTCCTCGGAGTAAGCTTTGCCCTTGGTCAGGGTGATTCTTTTTCAGAAGGTAAGATTCATTTTGGTATTATAAATGAATTTTGATAGATGAATAAAATATCGGCATATATAAAAATTATCCGCCCTAATAATTTCTTAATTACATTTCTTACCGTCATTGTCGCTTCCCTTGTTAGCTATAAAGGTGAATTCCCTTCAGTTAAAGTAATGATTGCTGCCTTAACTGCATCTTTAACAATGTCAGCTGGAAACATTATTAATGATATATTTGATCTGAATGGTGACAGGATAAATCACCCTGAAAGATCCCTTCCATCTGGAATGATTTCCCTTCAGTACGCTTATATTTATTATTTCATATTAAGTGCTGTTTCTTTATTTCTTTCAATATTTATATCAATTATTAATATTGAAATAAATCTTCTCGCATTATTTCTCCTTTATCTTTATTCATATAAACTCAAAAGAATTCCCCTTATAGGAAATCTGGTCGTTTCAATGTTAACAGGATTAGTTTTTATTTATGGTGGAATCGCAGTAAACAATATCTATTATTCTATAATTCCCGCAATGTTCGCTTCCCTGATCAATTTAATAAGAGAAATAATAAAGGATATGGAAGATACGAAAGGGGATATGCAGCAGGGGATTATTTCCTTTCCTTCTAAATTTGGCTTTAAAATTGCCAAAAATGCTATAGTTACATTAAATATACTTCTTATACTGCTTATAGTAATTCCATATATAAATGGAATTTATGGTATCTATTATTTTGCTGTTATTCTGATCTTTATAATTCCCTCAATTGTCTATCTCTTGATTTCTTTAATGAAAAATGATTCCCGGGAAAATTTGAATAAGCTATCATTTATTCTGAAATTGGATATGGTTTTTGGATTAATTGCAGTATACGTTGGTAAATGAAAAATTTTGACAATTCATATTTAACTGAAAATATTAGGTATATAGCCGGGACTGATGAAGCGGGACGAGGTCCCCTTGCTGGTCCTGTGGTTGCTGCTGCTGTTATTTTTAAACCCGATATTTACATTGAAGGAGTAAACGATTCCAAACAGCTGACTGAAAAGGAAAGGGAAAACTTGCTTCCTCAAATATTACAAAAATGTCTTACATGCTCCGTATCTGTTATTTCGCATATTCAGATCGAAAGGATAAATATTCTTCAGGCCTCTCTTCTTGCAATGACTATTTCAGTCGACAGGCTTAAAGTAAAACCGGATCTCATACTAGTCGACGGAAATAAAGGTTTAAATTGTCATATTCATTCTCTTCCCATCATAAAGGGTGATTCCAAATCTTTTGCTGTTGCTTCCGCCTCAATAATTGCTAAAGTTGCCAGAGATCGGATAATGAAACGTTTGCATTTATATTATCCTCACTATAATTGGTTCAATAACAAGGGATACGGAACTGTAGAACATATTGTGGCTATTAAAAAATATGGTCCTTGTCCGCTGCATCGGACCTCATTCCTTAGGAATATCATGTTTAAATTAAATTCCCAACGGCTTGAATTTGAAACAGAACAGTAATAAATCATTTGGAAATGAAGGGGAGGATGTCGCCTCGGGTTTTCTTCAAACCCATGGGTATGAAATAATCGAAAGGAATTACCGCTTTCATAAAGGTGAAATTGATATCGTCGCTAAAGATATTGAATCAAACTACCTTGTATTTGTAGAGGTCAAATCAAGAAAAAGTCTGGAATATGGTGAGCCGGAATATGCAATAACTCCAGCCAAAGCAAAACAGTTAAAAAGAATGGCAAATTATTACATATTAGAGAACCATGTAAAGAATGTCGACTGCCGCCTCGATGTCATAACTGTATTATTCACCCCCACAAACCCTCCCCTTATCAACCACTATAAAAACGCTATTTCTTAAATAATTATTGCGTGATTGATTGTTTCCTTGTCAAAAGCTATACCTGTTATTTTTACATAATTATTATTGTTCGCATACTTAATCGAGCGCATTTCGAGCGCATTTGGTGCGCATTTCCTATCTCCAATAGTACTAAAATTATACTCTAAAACCCCTTACTAATTCAACTCACAACAATAAGCGTACAATATCTAAATAATCCGGGACAGGAGTTCAAATTAACATTCCTTAGCATTCATTTCATACTAAACATTTGAATTACCCCCTCTTTTCGGTATTTTTACACTTTTCCAATTATAATTGATTTGAAATGAGATACCCCTTTAATGAAATAGAATCTAAATGGCAGAGTTACTGGACAGATCATGCTGTTAGCAAAACCGATCTGAGCTCTACTGATAATAAATTATACACTCTTGTAATGTTTATCTATCCCTCTGGATCAAAACTACATATCGGTCATTGGTATAACTACGGACCAACCGATTCTTGGGCAAGGTACAAAAAACTAAAAGGTTTTAATGTCTTCGAACCTATTGGTTATGATGCTTTCGGTTTGCCTGCAGAAAATTATGCTATCAAAACTGGTATCCATCCATACGATAGTACAATGACCAACATTGCCGATATCAAAAAACAGCTACTGAAAATGGGTTGCATGTATGATTGGAATGCAGAATTAATGACCTGCGTTCCCGAATATTATAAATGGAACCAGTGGCTCTTCCTTCAACTTTACAAAAGAGGACTTGCATATAGGAAAAATGCCCCGGTTAATTGGTGCCCTAATGACCATACCGTCCTCGCTAATGAACAAGTTCTTTCAGATGGTACCTGCGAAAGATGCGGTCACCTCGTCGTGCAGAAAAACCTCACTCAATGGTTCTTCAAAATAACTGATTACGCAGAAGAACTACTTGCAGGTCTCGATAATATAAACTGGCCAGAAAAAACTAAATCTATGCAGCGTAACTGGATTGGCAAAAGCGTCGGTTCTGAGGTTATTTTTAAGGTCGAAGGATCATCTGAAACTATAAAGGTATTTACCACTAGACCCGATACTCTGTTTGGTGTTACTTATGTGGTTCTGGCTCCTGAACACGAACTGGTAAATAAATTGACCGCTCCCGGGCATATGGACAATGTCGTTAAATATAAAGAATCTGTAAAATCATTAACAGAAATCGAAAGAACCTCTACAGTTAAAGAAAAAACCGGCGTGCCAATTGGTGCAAATGCAATAAACCCTATGAATGGGGAAGTAGTCCCAATCTGGACTGCAGATTATGTTCTTGCTACCTATGGAACAGGTGCCGTTATGGCTGTTCCTGGTCATGATGACCGTGATTTTGAATTTGCTAAAAAGTTTAACCTACCTATAAGAAAAGTAATTCTTCAGGACGGCACAGATGAAAAATCCGAATTGGCGGAAGCGTTTACAGATACCGGCACTATGATCAATTCCGGAAGTTTCAGTGGGCTGAATTCAGAATTAGGAATAGAAAAGATTATAAAACATTTAGAAGAAAAAGGCTTGGGTGCAGGTAAAATCAATTTCCGCCTTAGGGATTGGTTAATTTCCAGACAACGTTATTGGGGTACACCCATACCAATTATCCATTGCCCTAATTGCGGTGAAGTGCCTGTCCCTGAAAAAGATCTTCCTGTTGAATTACCTTATGATGTGGAATTCAATCCGGCTGGTGAATCTCCTTTAGCCGCAAATAAAAAGTTTATAAATGTTAAATGTCCTACTTGCGGCTCTGATGCTAAACGCGATCCTGATACTATGGATACTTTTGTCGACTCTTCATGGTATTATTTCAGATATCTCGATCCGAAAATTGCTGATGCTCCATTCAGTAAAAATTTAGCTGATAATTGGGTCCCGGTTGATATGTATGTTGGTGGAGCTGAACATGCTACTATGCATCTCTTGTACGCACGTTTTATTCATAAGTTTTTCCGCGATCTTGGATTAACCAAAAGTGATGAGCCATTCAGTCATTTAATTCACCAGGGCACAATTACCAATCAGGGCGCTAAAATGTCCAAATCCAAAGGTAACGTGGTTAACCCCGATGATTTTACACTGGTTTACGGAGCTGATGTCTTCCGCCTCTATCTTATGTTTATGGGCCCTTACGAATTAGGAGGGGATTGGAGTGATAAAGGTATATCCGGTTCAGATCGTTTCGTACAGAGAACTTATGAACTGTTTAATAAATATAAAGATATCCTATCGGGCACTTCAGATAAGAAAGTTTTGGACATTAATTCTATGTCAGTTGAAGAAAAAGCAATTTACAAAAAACTGCATCATACAATTAAGAAGTTCGATGAGGAAATAAATAACTTCAGATTTAATACTGCTATCGCATCTCTGATGGAACTTATTAATGAACTTAAAAATCTTGATGCATGTTCTAAGGAAATTCAGGCATATACTCTTAAAAGGTTTACCGCACTATTAGGACCTGTTGCTCCCCATCTTTCAGAAGAATGTTGGCAGATTATCGGGAATAAAAATACTCTCTTCGAAAACCCGGTCTGGTTTGATTACGATAGCGCAGCTTTGGTGCAGGAGAATGTTAATATTGCAGTTCAGGTCAATGGAAAATTAAGAAGCACTCAGGAAGTTCCCGCTGGCAGCAGTCAGGCAGTTGTCAAAGAAATTGTATTTAAAGATGAAAAAATCAATAAACATATTGAAGGGAAAACTGTGATTAAGGAAATCTTTGTCCTTAATAAAATATATAATATCGTAGTAAAATAAATCATATTTGAAATGGGAGTTCTATGTTAGACATTAAATATATTCGTGAAAATCCTGATAAAGTTAGGGAAGGTATTAAAAATAAAAATGAAAAAGATCGCCTCGATGAAGTCCTCGAACTCGATCAGAAGCGACGGGATCTTTTAACTGAAACTGAAGAATTAAAAGCTAAAAGAAATCAGGGCTCTGGTCAGGTTGCTCAGCTAAAAAAATCTGGAGGGGACGCTTCCAATTTGCTTGCGGAAATGAAAAGGTTGTCAGATCAGGTTACATTTAATGATTCCATTATCAGTGATGTGGAAGAAAAACTTAATGATATTTTGATGTTTCTGCCAAATCTTCCTCATGAATCTGTTCCTGTTGGACGTTCTGCTGCAGATAACGTTGAAACTAAAGTATGGGTCCCGGATGGCTTTTCTTTTGAAAGGGAATATAAAGTTCTGGATCATGTCGAAATCGGGAAGAAACTTAAAATTCTTGATTTTGAAAGAGGTGCAAAAATATCAGGCTCCGGTTTCCCGCTTTATATGGGTAAAGGCGCAACTCTTGAAAGAGCTTTAATTAACTTTATGCTCGATTATCATCTGCACCACCATGGATATAGTGAGGTGTTTCCCCCATTCCTCGTTAACCGCGATTCTATGAAGGGAACGGGACAACTTCCTAAATTTGAAGATGATATGTACTTTATTTCTCAGGATGAACTGTTTCCTATTCCAACTGCAGAAGTGCCGATTACTAATATCCATAGAAATGAAATATTAAATGAAGCTGATCTCCCTGTAAAATATGTTGGATATTCAGCTTGCTTCAGAAGGGAAGCAGGTTCTTATGGGAAAGAATCAAAAGGATTCCTGCGTGTTCATCAGTTTAATAAAGTTGAAATGGTCAAATTCGTGAAGCCGGAAACTTCATATGATGAACTTGAAAAATTGGTTAATGATGCAGAAGATATTCTCCGGGAACTTCAGATACCTTATCGCTTGTTATTGCTCTGTACAGGAGATCTAAGTTTCTCCTCAGCAAAATGTTATGATATCGAGACCTGGTCCCCTGCGGAAAATAAATATCTCGAGTCCTCTTCGTGCAGTAACTTTGAAAATTTCCAGGCTAGGCGGGCTAATATCCGTTTTAGAAATGAGAAAACAAAAAAGCCGGAATTCGTACATACTCTTAATGGAAGTGGTCTCGCTACAAGTAGATTAATGGTATCAATTCTTGAGAATTACCAGACTCCTGAAGGGAAAATTATAGTTCCTAAAGTCTTACAGAAATATACCGGCTTTGAAATTATAGATTAGTTATCTCTTTCCTGCTGTATTAACCGATTCATGTGATTAATGCAATTAATTGTATTTGAGATATTAATTATTTTGTCCATTTAATTGAACTTATGAAAAACCTATTAACTCTTAAAAAATATTTCGCTGTTTATAAGGTAAAGCTCTTCTGGGGTTTTATATTTATCATTTTATCCAATGCGGGATCATTATATATCCCTCTCCTAATTAAAAATGCAATAAATGAACTTCAGAAATCCGCAACTTCAGGAATTTTATTTCACTATGCATTGCTAATAGTACTGACATCACTATTTGCTGGTTATTTCCGTTATATGATTAGACAGAAAATAATAGTCGTGTCAAGAGAAATTGAATATGACCTTCGCCGTGATTTCTGGAAACATATTCAGCTCCTTCCTCTGCGATATTTTCAGAATAACTCAACTGGCAATGTAATGGCTCATGCAACTAATGATATCAATGCTGTCCGTATGTTCATTGGACCTGCAGTAATGTATTCTATCGATACCTCTATTGCTCTATTAATTATTATCCCTATTCTGATTTCATTAAATCTGTCTCTTACTATATATTCCTTGCTCCCGCTTCCATTTTTGTCTTATGCCGTTTATCGTGTAGGAAAACTTATTCATAAGAAGTTTACTCTAATCCAGGAAAAGTTTTCCGATCTTACCACAATGGCCCAGGAAAACTATGCTGGGATCAGGGTTATTAAATCTTATGTCCGTGAAGACAGTGAGATAAATTTATTTAAGATTTTAAGCAATGATTACGTGAAAAGAAATATGGAAATGATAAAAGTTCAGGCTTTTATCATGCCCATCCTTTTTCTAATTACTGGTCTTTCACTTATAATCGTTGTCTGGGCTGGCGGAATCAAAGTAATAAATCATGAAATGAATTTAGGTCAGATTGCCGCATTTATTGTCTATCTTGGTGAATTAATATGGCCTATGATTGCTTTCGGCTGGGTTACTAATATTATTCAGCAGGGTGAGGCAAGCATGAAAAGATTAAATAAAATATTTGCCGAACCTTATGAAATAAATGACTCAAAGGATACCAATTTTTCAATAAAAGAAATTAAGGGTAAAATAGAATTTAAGAACGTCTCCTTTCGATATGGTGATTCCTTACCATATATTCTGAAAAACGTCGATTTGGAAATAAAACAGGGTCAAACAGTCGCTTTAATGGGCTATACTGGTTCAGGAAAAACTTCCTTTATAAATCTTATCCCGAGGATGTATGATGTTACCGAAGGTGAAGTTCTCATTGATGATGTGAATATTAAAAACATTCCTCTTGAAGTATTAAGGACAAACATTGGTTTGGTTCAGCAGGAATCCTTCTTGTTCTCTGATACGATTTTAAATAATATCTCTTATGGACTTCGCGAAATTGATAAGAATAAAGTTCAGGAGGTTTCTCGTATCGCACATTTTGATAAAGATGTCGAATCATTTCCTTCAGAATATGATACTATCATGGGTGAAAGAGGTATTACTCTATCAGGTGGTCAGAAACAAAGAGCTTCCCTAGCTAGGTCTTTGGCAATTGATCCCCGTATCATTATTCTTGATGATTCTTTCTCTGCTGTTGATACTAATACCGAAGAAGCAATTTTAAGGAACCTTAAGGAATTTATGAGGAATCGGACTAGTATAATTATCAGCCACAGGATTTCTACTGTAAAAGACGCTGACACCATTCTCGTTCTGTCTGAAGGTGAAATTGCAGAGAAAGGCACTCACGATGAACTTGTAAAACTTGATGGTATCTATGCCGAACTCCATTATAAACAATTATTAGAAAAAGAATTGGAAGAAATAAAATAAGCTCATGGCTAACGATTATAAAAATGATGATGAAATATTAGGTAAAGCATATGATGCCAAGCTGATGAAAAGGCTGCTTTATTATGTTAAACCATATAGAAAATATGTTATACTCGCAATTATTATAAATATAATTGTTGCAGGATTGCAGCCTCTTCGGCCTTTGTTAACAAAAATTGCTATTGATGATTATATATCTAAATCTAATTATAATGGCTTATTCTGGATTAGCCTTGCACTTTTTGCATCCCTTATGTTTCAATCTGTTACTCAGTATTTTCTTACATATTTTACCCAGTTACTTGGGCAAAAAACTATTTATGATCTTCGTGTTCAGCTATTTGCCCATACCCAGAAGCTTGCACTGAAATATTTTGACAAAACACCTATTGGTAGAGTAGTCACAAGAGTAACTAATGATTCTGAGTCTCTTAATGAGCTTTTCTCTTCTGGAATCGTTATGGTATTCAGCGATGTGTTTATTATCCTTTGGATACTTGTCTTCATGTTTGCGATGGATGTAAGATTGTCACTTGTTACCCTATCTGTAATGCCGGTCATGATATATGCAACTTTTCTCTTCAGAAAAAAAGTTAGGGATAGCTATCGTGATGTTAGGTTCCATCTGGCAAGACTCAATTCCTACCTTCAGGAACATATAACCGGGATAAATATTGTCCAGATCTTTCATAAGGAAAAAGAAGAACTTAAAAGATTTTCCGAAATAAATTCTGACCATCGGGAAGCTAATATTATATCAATTTTCTATTATGCCATTTTCTATCCAGGGGTCGAATTCCTGAGCTCGGTTGCTATTGGATTGATTATATGGTACGGTGGGGGAGAGGTACTGCATAAAGCTCTTACGATAGGAGTTTTATTTGCATTTATTCAATTGCTGGAAATGTTCTTTAGACCTATTCGTGATCTTGCGGAAAAATATAATATTATGCAGACAGCAATGGCTTCCTCCGAAAGGATATTCAAATTACTGGATAATGATACTTTTACTCTCGATCCGGAAAAACCTGTCTCTCTTCCTAAAATAAAAGGGGGGATAGAATTTAAAAACGTCTGGTTCGCCTATAATAATGATGAATATGTTCTTAAGGATATTTCATTTAAAATAAATCCGGGGGAAACTGTTGCTATTGTTGGAGCTACAGGCGCCGGTAAAACAAGTATTATAAATATTCTTACAAGGTTCTATGATGTAAATAAGGGATCAATTTATCTCGATGGTATTGATATAAAAAATGTCGATAAAAAGGACCTCAGGAAATATATATCTATCGTTCTACAGGATGTTTATTTGTTTTCCGGAACAATTAAATCGAATATCAGCATGAATAATGATGAAATATCCTTTGCAAAGCTTGAAGAAGCTGCATGTTTAGTTGGTGCTGATAAATTTATCAATCAACTGGGATATAAATTTGATGAAATTGTTAAAGAAAGGGGCGCGACTTTAAGCGTAGGTCAGAAACAGCTTCTTTCATTTGCCCGTGCATTAGCTTATGATCCTCAGATTCTTATTCTTGATGAAGCCACATCTTCTGTTGATACAGAAACTGAAATGTTGATACAGAAAGCTATTGAAAAACTTCTGATTGGACGTACTGCAATTGTTATAGCTCATAGGTTGTCTACTATCCAGAATTCAAGTAAAATCATTGTAATGCATAAGGGTGAAATTAGAGAGACAGGAAATCATCAGGAACTACTTGCTAAGCGGGGAATTTATTATAAACTATATCAGCTGCAATATAAAGATCAGGAATTAACCAAAGTTAGTTAAAAATAAACTTTTTGGAGTAACCAAATGAATAAACCACGTTTCATGACTGTAGTCCGGCATATTATCGAAGAAGAAAAAATGCATCCGGAAGCAACTGGTGAACTATCAAGACTTCTTGCAGATTTTACTCTGGCTGCTAAAGTCATTTCTCTCGAAGTTAATAAAGCCGGTTTGGTCGATATTCTTGGGTTTACAGGCGATAATAATGTACACGGAGAAAAAGTTAAAAAGCTCGATATGTTTGCCCATGATATGCTGATTAAAGCTATGGATCATGGTGGTCATTTTTGTGTCATGGCTTCTGAAGAGGAAGAAGATATTATTCATATTCCATCACCTTATAAGGTAGGAAAATACGTCCTTCTTTTTGATCCTCTGGATGGTTCATCAAATATAGACGTAAATATTAGCATTGGAACAATTTTCTCAATTTATAAAAGAGTATCTCCTCCGGGAAAACCTGGAACTGTTCAGGATGTTTTGCAGCAGGGCATGCATCAGATTGCAGCTGGATATGTCGTATATGGTTCAAGCACTATTCTTGTATATTCAACCGGTCATGGTGTCCATGGGTTTACTCTCGATCCTTCTTTCGGAGAGTTTCTTCTCTCACACCAGAATATACAGATTCCTAAAAAGTCAAAGATTTATAGTATTAACGAAGGGAATTATAAATACTGGCATCCGGGTCTGAAAAAATATATTAAATATCTTCAGGAAGAAGATACAACTACCGAACGTCCCTATTCTTCTAGGTATGTTGGATCGATGGTGGCAGATATTCACAGAAGTCTTCTTTACGGTGGAATATTTATGTATCCGGCAGATTCAAGGAGCCCGATGGGAAAATTACGTTTAATGTATGAATGTAATCCAATGGCATATATTATTGAAGCAGCTGGTGGTAGGGCATCTAACGGAAAACAAAGAATTCTTGAACTTAAACCCAAAAGCCTTCATGAAAGGACTCCTGTGTTCATAGGAAGTGAATATGATGTAAAAATGGTCGAAGAATTTATTGCAAGAGAAGAAATCGAAGAAAACATACTGATTAAAGAAAGCTGATTACAAAATCCAGATTATTTTAATTCATCTTTTATTATATTAATCTCTATTGTGAGTTTGTTTGCAAGCTCCTGTGTTGAAATTCCTTCTATTTTTACTTTTGTTGATTTTAAGGTTATACCGGGTTCATCGCCCTCGCCTGTAATATATTTAAATAATGCAAATCCAAGTCTGTTCCTGTCATTCTCTATAGGAAGATATTCCCTGAATTTATCCACTACTTTATAGACTTTCTTTTCTGTTGAATCATCCGGAAAATGTTTTGTTGCCGGAGGAGGTAATGTACCCATCTTTAATCCTGATTTTTAATTTGTTAAAATATAAATATGAATTTACTTACACAATAAAAATAATTAATTACATAGTTCCTTTAATAATAACTCCTTAATCTCTGATTGATTTCTGTTTAATTCTCCATATTTCACCTTTGTTGCATTAATTAAAACTAAAGATAACGATAAATATGAATTTAAGATGTTTTCCTTATTATTTGTAAGTTGTTTTATTGCTCGTATATGTTTTTTTAATGTATCAAGGTCTCCTCTTTCAACTGGACCGGATAGGGCTTTAGCTGGACTTGTAACTTTGATATTCTTAATTGTCGAATTAAATAATGGAGATAGAATTCTATTGAACGAATATTGCTTTAACTCAAGAAGGTCAAATAATTGCTTGCTCTGAAATAAAACTGCATTTATAAAATTAGAAGCAAATACTCCTGTAAGATGGTATAGTGTCTTATATTGCGATTCAATACAAAAGGGTTTTAATTCAAGGTCACTTGCCACCTTAAACAGGTATTCTACTGTTTCCTTTGAATTTGTTTCAACAGCTGCAAACGAATTCTTAATATTTTTTCTTCTTTTTGATGGGAATGTCTGCATTATATGGAATGATGCTATTTGTGCCTTTTTCAAAGCTAAGCAATTTAATAAAGAAATATCGTTTGAACCCGAGAGATGGATAAATAATGAATGGCGGAAATCAATTTTAATTTTAGAATATCTTTCTGCAGCTGATTTTATCTGGTTATCAGGAACTGCTAAAATAAAAACTCCTTTCTTTATTTTTATTTTTTCCGGATCATCACCATATTCAGATATTTTGAGTTTGCTAGCAAGTTCTTTTGCTCCTTTAATCCTCTTGCTTATAATGGCTTTTATCTTATAACCTTTATCCGAAAGAGCGGGAACCAGGGAATAAGCTATCTTTCCGGCACCTATAATTATAAGTTTATCTTTTCTTGTGAATTGCATTAATTGTATATCGCAGCAGAAAGGTATCCTACTACTTCATCAATATTTCTTGTGGTATCACCTGAATCGCTTCGGCTAAGAACAATCGATTTGTTTTTGTTTTTTATATCTATGGCTTTCATCATCGCAATTATAGGTCCGCCGCCGCATGCCTCACACCTTTTATGTTCAAGGTCTGTATATAATCCATCGTAATCATAATTATTTATCCTTTTTTCTACAACAGAATCAAGCCCCTGGGCTATATTTCGAGAATAAAAATGTGATAAATCTGAACTTGCAATGATGAGAGTTTCCTCATCAAGTATATTTGAAATATTATTTGAAAGTTCATCAATATAGATTTTAGATTGATCACCCATAACAATTGGAACCATACTAAAATCCTCCAAAACGACCTGGAGGAAGGGAAGTTGCACCTCTACACCATGTTCCTGACCATGTCCCTCGCTTCCCAGGAAAATATAATTACTACCTTCGGCTAAACGGTTGGATAAGTCCTTATTAATATTTACTGTCCCAAATGGAGTAATATAACCGTCTCCATCATAAATTGATACTCCTGAAAAATATTCCTTATGGCTGGGAGAAATTATTATAACTGTCCTGTAATTCCGGTTTTTTATAGTATTATAGGCAAATGAGGCAGTTTTGCCTGAATATATATACCCCGCATGCGGTGCAATTAATCCGGTTATATTATCAAATGATTTATTCATATTGCTATTTCTTAAAAGCCAATCTAACTGTTCTCTGAGTTTGTCTTTCTCCCCTGGGTAAAAATAACCTGCAGCATAAGGTTGTCTAAATTGTTTCATAACTCTCGTTCTTCTTTTTCGTTTCGGAAAAAATAGTCGCAGTGAAGACCTTAAGATTAAGGAATCGTATCTGCCATTCGTTTGAATTTATTCCGCCTTTCTGACATATCGCGGTAAGGAATTGTTGTAAAGAAAAATTATATTCAGTCGCAACTTGTGGAAGTAATAACGCACGTGTGGTTTCTTCGTCCAGCAGCAAACCATGGATTCCTAATTTAATTTCATCATAACTTTTAATTAAAGAAAATTTGGAAAGAATTGATATTTCAATTTTAATATCTGGTAATTCTTCTATTGATAAAGGATGGAATCGTGGATCATTAAAAGCAGCTCGCCTCGCCGCTTCATAAATTGTATCTATTAATCTCTTTTTCGGTGCTTCCAGAAATCCTATGCAGCCTCTTAACTCGTTATGCCTTGTCAAAGTAACAAATGCACCCGTATCTTTGATCAGAAGTTCGGGATATCTGGAATAATCAAGTTTAAGATTGATAATTTCACTAAAATGAGATTTTATTGCACCCCTGGCAACAAGAAGCAGAATCTCTTTTACTTCATTGCTCAGTTGCATATAACCCTCAATTTAATCAGTAATAAAAAAAACTAATAAGTTTTCTTTTTCTTTTAACAGGAAAACCAAATCATTAATCAAAAAGAATGAATCAGGAATATAATTAGTAATATCTTTGTTTAATATTTCCTCAAAAATAACCTTTTTAAGGCGAATATCAAGTGCTTTAAAACAGTTTTGGAGCTTACCATCATCCATCATACGATGATAACTGGTTAATAATAAATCATTTATCCTTAGATAATCTATTTTACCCGATATTACCTCTTTTAATTTTATTTCTTCAAATATCGTGGCTATTTCTTCTTTTGAATAATTTAATGTTTCTGGGAATGTGTAACCATTATAAATCTCAGCATCCCTTAATTCCTTTAGTCCGGCTATAATTTTAGAATCTTCGCCAAGTTCTGATATAAGTTTCCCTGTTTTATAATTCAGTTTAAAATATATTCTTCCTTCATACTTATTTTTATAACAATAAAGAAAATCATCATAAACTAATAAGAAAATATATTCGTCGGATTTCCAAAGCTCTTTTTTACTACTAATGTCATAAGCAATTATGTCCGAATGCCAGGGCATGTCGGGTTTATGATACTTATGAAAAAAAATAATTCCTTTATAAATATCTTCAATCCCTATCCAGAATTTCTCTTCAAACTGAAGACTATCAAGAAGTACCTTTCCTGTACTCAGATTAATACAGTTGAAAAAAACTTCCCTTGTTCCTGGATCCCTTTCCTCAATTACAAGTTTCTCATCGCCCCCCGGAATAATTCTCCATATCAGACGTTTATGGGTGAATGAATAATTATTGTGAAGCTTCATTATAGTACTTCAAATCTTGCAGTAAAATGTCTAAGCATTGGAGCTTCATAAATAATTTTATATCCATGTAGATTCTTTCTGTTTTTATACGTTTCAATAATTACCTCAAGTACATAATCAATATGACTTTGAGTATACACTCTTCTGGGAATAGCTAACCGGACAAGCTCCATTGGGGGGGGAATCAGTTTCCCTTGTTCATCATACTTACCAAACATAACGCTGCCTATTTCAGCAGATCTTATACCCCCTTCGATGTATAGTGAACCCACAATTGCCTGACCCGGAAAATATTCTGGTGAAACCTCTGGAAGGAATCTTTTAGCGTCAATATAAATTGCATGTCCGCCAGGTGGTTCAATAATAGGAACCCCTGCTTCAACTAATCTTTCACCAAGATATTCCACACTTCTTATCCTGTAATGAAGATAGCTCTCATCCAAAACCTCCTCCAGGCCCTGTGCAATTGCTTCAAGATCCCTTCCAGCAAGTCCCCCATAAGTAGGGAAACCTTCAGTTACAATCAGTAGGTTTCTGCACTTCATTGCCAGTTCTTCATTATTCAATGCAAGGAAACCACCAATATTTACCAGACCATCTTTTTTTGCACTCATAGTGGCGCCGTCAGCATAAGAAAATAATTCTTGAGCAATCTCCATTATTGATTTATTTTCATATCCCTTTTCTCGCATCTTTATAAAATAAGCATTCTCTGCGAATCTGCATGCGTCAATAAAAAGGGGAATATCATATTTCTTACAAACATCCTTAACTTCTCTGATGTTTTGCATTGAGACCGGTTGTCCGCCTCCGGAATTATTAGTTATAGTAATCATACATAATGGAATATTCTCTTTACCTGTTTTATTTATAAACTCAACAAGCTTTCCTATATCCATATTCCCCTTAAAATCAGCTTTTATTTCTGGATGTTTGCCTGTTTCATTAAGTAGATCTACGGCTTCAGCTCCTGTAAATTCAATATTTGCTCGGGTAGTATCAAAATGTGTATTATTCGGAAAATATTTTCCTTTCCCGCCCACTATAGAGAATAGAATCTTTTCGGAGGCTCTTCCCTGATGAGTTGGTATTATAAAGTTCATACCTGTTATTTTTTTCACCTGCTTTTCAAATCTATAGAAACTCTTCGAGCCTGCATATGCTTCATCACCATCCATTATCCCCGCCCATTGCTTTGCGCTCATAGCGGATGTGCCGCTATCAGTTAGAAGATCAATAATTACGTCTTCTGCATGTATCATAAAAGGATTGTACCCCGCATGTTTAAGGATCTCAATTCTTTCATCTTTTGTTGTAAATTTAATAGGTTCTACAGATTTTATCTTAAAGGGTTCGATTATTGTTTTCATTTCTATCTCACATTATTAAATTATAAAGATTCATAATTAAATTTAATAATCTATTTTCTCTTTTCAGTATTATTTTAGAAATTATTTTATTGCCTTTTGAAAAAAGTATAAATAACTTTTAATCATATTTCCCCAAATTATAGACAGGAGCATTTTATGGAAACCTTTAATCAAGAAATCCAGGAAGATACTGAGCTCGGTCATTCTGATAAAATCATTGGATTATTCTCAGAACCTAATTTAACATTTCAAAAAATGTCTGGATATCCCGCCAGAACTATTGATTGGCTATTACCTTTAACCTTACTTCTATGTATGATCGTTTTATCTAGGGTTTTAATTATGCAAAATCCGGATTTAGCATTTCAGGTTAAACAACAACAGAAGGAAGGTATGGAAAAAACACTGGACACTCAGCTGGAGAAAAAACAGATAACCGCTGAACAAAAAGAAGAAAGATTAAATCAGGGAATAGAGAATATGAATAGACCTATATTCCAATTTTTAGGATATATAGGAATTATTATCGGTGGATTTATTATTTTTTTTATAATATCTGGGGTTTATTTCCTCATAGCGAAATTTGTTCTGAAGGGACAAGGTACTTATGCATTTGCTTTGGTGGCACATGGAATGACTGGATATATTGGGGTAATTCAAATTATCCTTGCAACCATTTTATCGTACATTTTGGGCAGACTTTTGAATGATATTAGTATAGCATCTCTAATAAATTCGGATAAAACCACGATAACCGGGTATATCCTTTCAAAACTGGATGTTATCTTTATTTGGAGCTTCCTGATTCTAAGTATTGCATATGCAAAATTATTTAAATCTCTATCCACTGGAAAATATTATGGTATGGTATTCGGCCTTTGGATTGCATGGAGTGTCTTTTCTTTTTGGCTTGGTAAAGTCATTCCTTGGCTGAATTTTTCAAAATGACGCAGTTATTCCAACTGATCTTATTCGCGTAAGGTTTATCTATACATATATTATCTATTTATTGATGTAATCAAAATCTTATCTTTCAGAAATATTATTTTGCCTGGTAAACATAAGATAGGAGCTAGAAAAGATTATCAAAGATATACCGAAATAAAAAGGATATATATAGGGTAAGTAATCCTTTGCAACTTCAAAAAATCCTTCCCAATTATCATATCTTGATGCAAATAATAGATTAATTATGGTTTTTGAACTACTTCCAAAGGCAAGTACAGCAATCCACGAGAGTGTGAAAAGTGAAACCCCAAACAAGTAGATGTTTCTGTAATAATTAATAAGTATTGAAAATATTATTGAATATGAAAATAAATTCCATATTTCATTGTACTGAATAATTGATTTATTAATTGGCATTACTTCAAACACAAACAGGGAAAAAAATACAACTGCAACTGATATAAAACTGAATTTTGAATTAGCTGCTACTGAAGCCAGAAAAATAAAAAGCAATATCATCTGTGGGAAATTCCAAATGAAATATATTGGATAATCTGCAATTGATGATATTCCAAATTCATAAAAATATTCAGGATCACCGAGGTCTATTTTCTGTAAAAAATATAAACTGACTGTTTCGATTATAATAGGTAACAATATTAATAAAAGAGGAAATGAAGATTTTTTCCACTCAGGTTTTGTGAAGCTTTTTTTGAGATAAGATAGAAAATAAGAATTATAGACTAGAATAAATGGAAGTACAAAACTAATATGAAACCTGAAACCGAATAATATTATGTATGGGTTTAAGTTAAAAGATTTCAATAGTAATCCTAAGGCATAGACCATTAAAATGGCAAAAATCAACCTCCAGGTTTTGATTTTATGCTTAATTATTTTATTAATTTCCATAAAATTGAATAAATTGTTCATTTCATTAATTAAAACTGCAATACTTTGGATCAACTTCAAAATAAAAATCGAGATTTTTATGTTGATATTATGATCAACAATAATTAGTTTATTCTCAATGTTAATAAAGTTTTTCTGCGGTGGTATAATTATTCAACATTATTGTACTATTAAGTTAATTATTTATAAAAATATTATTCTTTAACTTTAAGGGAAGGTAGACTATATGGAAACAAAAATCTTAGATAAATCTGCAAAATTGCTGATAGGGGATAAGGAAATAGATCTTCCCAGCACTACGGGAACTGAAGGGGAAACATCTATAGATATTACTAAACTCCGTGATAAAACTGGTGTCATAACTATGGATAGTGGTTATGGAAATACTGGATCATGTTACAGTTCAATTACATTTATTGATGGTGAGAAGGGAATTCTTCGATACAGAGGATATCCAATTGAAGACCTTGCCTCAAATTCTAATTTTACAGAAGTTAGTTTTCTCTTGATATATGGTCATCTGCCGTCCAAGAAAGAATTGGAACGATTTCATTACGGCCTTACTCACCATACATTAATTCATGAAGATATGAAAAAATTCTTTGAAGGTTTTCCTCCTGCAGCGCATCCGATGGGAATTCTCTCAGCCATGGTAAGTTCTTTATCTGCTTATTATCCTGATGCATATAACCCTGAAAACTATGACCTGAATATTATAAGGTTACTATCTAAATTGAAAACAATAGCTGCCTTTTCTTATAAAAAATCAGTTGGACAACCATTTATTTATCCGAGGAACGATCTAAATTTTGCTGCTGACATGATTCATATGATGTTTGCTGTACCTTCAGAAGAATACGAAGTTCCTAAGGTTCTTGAAGATGCTCTCGATCTTCTCTTAATTCTACATGCTGATCATGAACAGAACTGTAGTACCTCCACTGTTAGAATGGTTGGAAGCAGCAATGCAAATTTATTCGCTACAGTGTCAGCAGGTATTTGTGCTTTATGGGGACCTCTTCATGGTGGAGCAAACCAGGAAGTAATTGAAATGCTTGAACAAATTAAAAATGACGGTGGGGATTACAAAAAATATATTAACTCTGCAAAGGATAAAGAATCAAAATTCAAGTTAATGGGTTTCGGACATCGGGTTTATAAGAATTTTGATCCCCGCGCTCAAATTCTCAAAGGATCAGCTGATAAAGTATTAAATCTTTTAGGAATAAATGATCCTCTGCTTGAAATAGCTAAGAACCTTGAGGAAGCTGCTTTAAAAGATCCTTACTTCATTGAGAAAAAATTGTATCCAAATGTAGATTTTTATAGTGGCATAATTTATAGGGCAATGGGAATTCCTACGAATATGTTTACTGTTATGTTTGCAATTGGGAGACTTCCCGGATGGCTTGCTCAATGGAAGGAAATGAAAGAAACTCCCGGAATAAGAATTTCCCGTCCAAGACAGATTTATACAGGCTCACCTAAACGTGACTACGTTCCTATTCACAAAAGATAGTTTAGAGATATTATTTAAAGGCTGTCAGAAATGACAGCTTAAAATATGTTGCACCTTTAATAGCCAACTGTTCTCAAAACATTATCTAAGATTCCGAATAATAGTGACAAAAAATTGCCCTAAATCATTTATATTAAAGGCATAAATTTATTTCGAGGTTTGGGAGAAATAAAAAACATTTATTGTAACTTTTATTTTATTTAACTAATTTTTTCTATCTAATAAAAAAAATATTGAGGATATATAGTTAATTTTATACTCTTAGGAAAAAAATAATAATTTGTAGTTGGGTTTCCTTATTAAACAGAGATTTATAAAGTTAGTTCGTGAGAGTATTTGCGTAACTATATTATATGTTGCAATTTCTTTTGCAGTCATTAATTTCGGTTTTAGTTCACCGTACATTTCTCAGGTTAATAAATTAGTATGGGTTGATGCTTGTTTTAATCTTTTAGATAATAATTATCTAAGACATGTGGATGAGACCATCAACCAAACCAAGTTAGCAAGTTCTGCACCACTTAAAGATTTACAAATTCCCCTTTCAATTCCTCCGGACTCCGGCAGCAATAAAAATTCTCAGAATAATATTAATATTAATGCTGGCTTGAGTAATTCCGTTCAGTCTGATACAGGTGAAATTCATAATATAAAGAATATTAATCCTACAGGGTTAATTGATTCATTACGATTAATAAAAGGTGATAGCTCTAAATCTATTACTCGTAGAGATTCTGGTATTGTAAAAAAAGATTCCTTGTTCGGCAAAAAGAATATTCTAAAAAAAGATTCTTTATTTGCAAAAAAGGATACTATAAAGAAAGATTGGCGGGCTCTTGATTCAACGGCACGTATTAAATATTTCAAATATCGAAGATATGATTCTCCGGTAGTTCAGTATAAAAGACAAAGGGAATCAAGTTTCTTTTTGAGACCTTCAGATAATGCCAGGCAGAGAACTGTTAAAATTGATTCTACAGGAAAGTTTGTTGAGTTCAGAGAAAAATATGGAGGAGAGGAAACTAAAATTCTGCTTCGATTGCCAATTGATGAATATTTAGATCTAATGATTAATACGAAAAGAAGGGAATCCTGGGAGGATCTTGCCTATAGTTATCAGCTAAATGATACCAAAAGAGGATTAGGCGAACTAATTAAAGATTTTACTGATTTTGAAATTCCATTACCTAGTGTTGGTGTATTAACAATATTCGGTGCTCCAAAGATTAGTTTAAAAATTGGAGGTGCTGTAGATATTCATGGTGCATGGAGGAATACAACTACAGAGGGGGTTACTGCCTCTAACCTTGGTAACTCAACAAATGAACCGGATTTTAAACAAGAAGTTCAGATAAATGTTAATGGAACTATAGGGGATAAGCTTAATATTACTGCCGATTGGAATACTGAAAGAACGTTTGAATATGAGAACCAGTTAAAAATTAAGTATACAGGTTATGAAGATGAAATTATTCAGAGCATCGAAGGTGGTAATGTCTCCCTGGAAACGTCTCCACTTGTAGGTGGAAGTGAGGCACTTTTTGGTGTTAAAGCTCAACTAAAACTGGGTCCTTTGAATTTAACTGCTCTTGCTAGCCAAAAGAAAGGTGAAATTAAGGAAGTTGCTGTTAGCGGAGGGTCCACTTCACAAACATTCCAGCTTAGGGCTTATGATTATTCTACAAATCATTATTTCCTGCAGGCTGATTATGCTGACACTTCAAGTAATTTGAATCTGTTTAATAAATATTTTGGAAATGCTGTGCCAATAATAAGACCTGAATATAGGGTGGTTGATATACAGGTATGGAAATCTGTTCAGACTATTGTTGGTAACCGTTCCAGGGAAAGATATGCTAATGCATTTATTAATCTGAATCCCAGGGTTGCAACTGCCCCACCATATGCAGACTCTATGTATGCGGAGATCAATCCGGTTCAAGGTCAAAGTGCAACAGGAAGATTCGTCCTTCTTACAAATGGGGATGATTATATTCTTCATCCGGAAACCGGCTTTATCTCATTTAAAACCCAGGTTAATGATAATGATATCATTGCTGTTGCTTTCAGGCAGGAACAGGGGCCTGGTCCTGCCGATGATTTCTTTTATGGTGATTTTATTACCGCAAATGATACTTCTGTAATTCAAAAGATAGTTCTTAAGATGATAAAACCTGCTAATCTTCAGCCACAATTTACGGATGCCTGGAAACTACAGCTTAAAAATATATATCCAGTCGGTGGAAGGAATGTTAAACAGGAAGGATTTGATTTCGAGATAAAAAGAGAAACAGTTGGACAAGAACCCTCTACAAATCTTAATTCAATAAGATTCTTGACAGCATTTGGACTGGATCTCTATGATGCGAGTTTGACTAACCCAAACCCGGATAACGTTTTTGATTGGCGTCCTAATCTAACAATTCTACCTGCTACTGGAGAAATTATTTTTCCCACGCTTCAACCATTTGGAAGAAATCTTCCAGCAGGATTGACATCTGATTTTAGTTTTGATGAAGTTTATGATACCAGCCAAACTTTTGCCAGGCAGGTTCCGGTAAAAGACAAATGGTTATTAACCGGAAAATATTCCGGTGATGTTTCTTCGGTATATCAGCTTGGATTTAATATTGTTGAAAACTCAGTAAAGGTTTTATTAAATGGGAGGCAACTTTCTGCCGGGACAGATTATATAGTTGATTATAATATTGGACAATTGACTATCAGAAATGATGCTGCACTTGTTCCCGGAGCGGATCTTAAAATATCATATGAACAAAATGATCTATTCCAGCTTGCTTCGAAAACACTTCTCGGGTTAAGAGGACTATTCGATTTCTCGAAAAAGACTAAATTAGGATTTTCAATACTTAATCTTAACCAGCAGACATTGTCTCAAAAAGTAAGGATAGGAGAAGAACCACTCAATAACACAATTTATGGTGTTGATTTTACAACTGGTGCTGATCTTCCTTTTATTACTAAAGGTTTGGATAAAATAATATCCACAAAAGAAATGTCCTCTTTTTCAGTTACTGGAGAATATGCATATATCAAACCTGATCCGAATACAATAAAAAGTACAATTCCTTCTGATCAGGGTAAGAGTATAGCATATATTGATGATTTTGAATCGGCAAAAAAAATAATACCCGTCGGAGTTTCTTATACCGCTTGGAAAGACCTTAGTCCTCCCACTCAATTACCACAATTTTCAAGTTTGTGGAATGCTGATAATTATGAAGATTCAATTATGGCTTTTAAAGGGAAAACTTTTTGGTACTCTATTACACCTTCTCCAGTTACTGTGCCTGACTTATGGGGAACCAGGAAAGTAGTGGCAAAAGCAGATCAACAGGTTTCTACTCTTGACTATGTATATATCCCCGATACTCCGGGAACTTATGCAGGATACGGTAAAACGGTTAAACCAACAGACTATTCCAATCCGAAGAAAAGCTGGGGAGGGATAATGAAACTTCTTTCATCTTCTGCAAATAATTTAGTAGATGAAAACATGGAATACATTGAGTTTTGGGCAAACCCATCACTTTGTCCTGCAGGTTCAAAAATATATATTGATCTGGGAAG
The DNA here is from genome assembly GCA_031292435.1 of Ignavibacteriaceae bacterium. GTDB lineage: Bacteria > Bacteroidota > Ignavibacteria > Ignavibacteriales > Ignavibacteriaceae > Fen-1301. Next base: position 39,696 of record JARLHD010000395.1, on the reverse strand, counting down.
GATCAGTGAAGATGTGATTCCCAATAAAGTTCTAGACACCGAAGATAAACCTCCATATAATGACCTGATTGATCCGGGGGAAGATAATGGACTTGATGGTCTTACAGATGCTGAAGAACAAGTGTTATATCACAGTACAAAAAGTGATCCTGCTGGGGATGATTTTTCATTCCAGAATTCAACAAACGTAAACAGACCACCATCTGATTTCTTTAATATTAATGGTACTGAAGGGAATGCAGTTTTAACTGACATTGGAAGAATTCCAGATACAGAAGACCTTAACCGGAATGGAAATCTCGATCTTGTAAATTCATATTTCAGATATGAAGTACCTCTTGATACTTTAGCCAGCTCAAATAAATATATAAAAGGAGGCGGCTATGGTCATGGTTGGTTTCTATATCAAATACCTCTTAAGGATTTCGTAGATCAAATAGGTAATCCCAGCTTAACATCAATAGAAACAATCAGATTATTTACTACAAATATTTCTCAACCAATGCATCTGCAATTGGCTGAATTTAATCTCGTTGGAAACCAATGGCAGCAAGTTGAAACAGATTCTGTATTAACAATTTCAGTAAAAAGCATTGAAGATGATCCGGATTATTATAGCCCGCCGGGTGTTACACAGCAAAGGGATCTTAGTAATCCCAATGAAGTAGTTTTACAAAATGAACAGGCATTAGATCTTGTTGTGAAAAATATGCCTGCAGGACAATCACGTGAAATTGTAAAATATATTTCAAGTCTTACCCCACTTGATGTATTTGATTATTCTGAAATGAAATTATTTGTCCATGGCGATTTAAATCCGGCAATAGGTAATTTATCTGATACATCCAGCGGTTCATTAGCACAGGTTTACTTTCGTTTTGGAGGTGATTCATTAAACTATTACGAATACAGACAACCTGTAAAACCGGATTGGAATGAAATTGATATAAATTTCTCAGATTTAACCGCATTAAAGCAAAAGCTTGATTCAGCCCATACTATTGTTCAGCAATCTGTACCGGGAAAACCAGGACATTTGTATGAAGTTAGAGGTAGCCCTACTCTAACTTCAGTTAAATTCCTTTTATTTGGAGTTGTTAATATAGATAATCCTAACCGGCCTAAACTACGGCGTGGTTTGACAGGAGATGTGTGGGTTAACGAATTAAGAGTTATAGGTGCAAATCAAACACCAGGCTGGGCATATAATATTGGTACTCAGTTAAAATTAGCAGACTTACTAACACTTAATTTTACTATGAGTGAGACTAATCCCTTTTTCCATCGAATTTCGGATAGATTCGGATCAAGAATGGAATCCAAAAACTGGGGGATTTCAGCGGATATGGATCTAATTAAATTGTTGCCATTTAACCTTCCCGAAAGCAGTGTGAGAGTAAATTATTCTCACACCGAATCTATTAGTGCACCTCTTTATCTGCCTGGTACAGATATTCTAATTAGCTCTGCCGCTTATCAGGATAGATATCGAACTCCGGAACAGGTTATAACTGAATCACAGACGGTAAATGTTTCTGATTCATATTCTGCTTCCAATATTAAAATTAAAATCCCAACAAATTTCTGGCTAATAAGAGATACATTCAATAATCTTTCATTTGGATTTAATTACAATACTGCATTTAGCCGAAGTCCAACTGTGCTATATGATAAAAGTTGGCAATGGAATGCCAGCGCAAATTATGGACTGACCATTAGTCCTGATTATAGTATAGCTCCCGGTAACCTCCCCGTATTTAGCACTTTGTTTGCTTTTATACCAGATTACTCGAAGTATCGGATATTTTTCCTGCCGCAGAACATTTCAGCTCAGGTGTCTCTCAGAAGAATGAGGACAACAAATGTTACTCGTGTTTTGGATTATCAAATAGGGACTCTGCCGCAGGAGACTGTTTCCAGGGATTTTACAGCACAAAGAGGATTTAATCTAACCTGGAAAATGACTGAAGGCGGATTACTGAATATAACTACAAATTATAATGTTAATATTACTTCTACTCTTGCATACCTTGAAACCGATATGGATGATCAGCAAAGATCTGAAAGTCAGGTTTGGAGGGATATTTTTAGAGGAGCATTATTTGGCAGAGATAATAATTATCAACAGACTGTTGATATAAGAACCAATCCTGTGTTACCTTCTATTTTAGATATAGGAAAGTATTTTAAAATTACTGCAGGTTATTCTGCCGGGTATCAATGGATGTATAATATTGCCCAGGGCAAAGCCGGTAGAAGTGCCGGGAATAGCGGAAAAGTAAACATGGGTTTGAATTTAAGCTGGAAATCATTAACCCAGGGTTTATTTACAGATGTTCCAGAGTCAAATGATCGCAGACTACAAGGGCAGGGACAAATAACAGTGAGTCATAGAGGTCGTGAAAGGAATTTAGAGGAAGAATTTAAGAATTATGATAATAATTTCCAGAATAAAAATTCAAATCTGGACAATTCTGTAATTACTCAACTCAATGATTCGCTTAAAACCAAATTAGTAGTAGTCGATAGCACAAATATAAAAGATACTACTAAGCTGGCAGTTCAGAAAAAATCACCCGTTAAAATTGCTCTGCTATTTACTAAAACTTTAATCCGTATAATATTTTTTGATTATGAGTCATTTGCATTCAATTTTACTAATGAGAATACTAATTCAAAATCAGGTTTATACGGCAGTGGAACAGGTTTTTATAATTTTTGGGGTTTTAACCAGAATGTTAATAATGGACCTTCCAGATTGTTTATGCTTGGATTAAGTAGTGACGTAGGAAGAAGAGCTGACAGTGTAAATGTTAGTGATAATTTTTCTCAAAGGAATAGTCTTGATTTTAAAACATCAAGACCATTATGGGAAGGAGCAAAAATTGATGTAACGTGGCAGGTAGCCTGGTCAATAAACAAATCCACTTCATTGCTTACAGATGCCAACGGAATCCCTACTGTAAGCGGAAGTCCATCGGTTTCCGGAACCTTATCAAGATCTTTTTTATCTTTTCCACCTGTATTTTTCTTAAGTGCATTTAATAGCGGAATTAAGAGAGTTGCAGCAAAATATAATCCGGAATCCACAGATCCTGATGCCTTATCAAATGCATTTGTTCAAGGATTTGAGAGTTTACCAATCTTTTCAAGGATCGGATTCCTTAAGGACATTGCAAATTATATTCCAAGACCAAATTGGAGAATTAACTGGGATGGTCTAGAAAAATATTTCCCATTTAAATCTATAGCAAAAAAGGTTTCACTCGATCACGCATACGTTTCGAACTATACAGAGGGTTGGAGCATTACTCCTGATGGCATTCAGCAGAAACAATCACAACAGATTGATTATGGATTTGCTCCATTAGTTGGATTGAATATAACGTTTGCAGATTTGTGGGGAGGGAATATTATAAGTAATATCAAATATTCAACTAAAACAAATTACGATCTGGGGATCACAACAAAGTCAATAATTGAAACTTTCTCCAGTGAGATAGGTATAACTGCAGGATTTTCGAAATCAGGATTCGAACTGCCACTATTCGGTTTATTCTTAAAAAATGATATAGAGTTCAGTTTGTCTTACACGAAGTCAGATAATACGAGCGTAAACTATGATATGTCCAATTTTGTCGCAGGGGGTGCCCCACAAGATGGAACTACAAGAATTTCAATGGAACCAAGAATTAAATATACACTTAGTTCTAAAGTCACTTTGTCGATATTCTATACACGAACATCTGTGCAACCGGATGGACCATCCAGGATTACACCATCTACTACTAACGAAGCAGGGTTGGATGTTCATATTTCTATTCAATAATTCTGCCTTTTAGGCAGATTCTCATAATTCAGAATTAAAGGGGAAATCGATATTTATTCACATTCATGAAAGGGATATTTATTTATGAAATTAAAAAAGATTCTTTGGGTCGATGATGAAATAGAACTTCTCAGGTCTCATATAATATTTTTATCTGAAAAGGGCTATGAGGTAGACACGGTCACTAACGGCGAAGATGCAATTTCAGCAGTCAAAGAGAACGATTTTGATTTGATTTTTCTTGATGAGAATATGGCAGGTATGGGTGGTCTTGAAACCTTAGCGATAATAAAAGATCTTTATCCAAGTTTACCAGTAGTTATGATCACAAAAAGTGAGGAAGAAACATTAATGGAAGATGCTATAGGAGGTAAAATTAATGATTATCTCACAAAACCCATAAATCCAAGCCAAGTACTGTTAGTATGTAAAAAAATTCTTGAAGGGAAAAAAATCTCAGGTGAGCATGTGGCTAAGGATTATTTACAAGATTTTAACCAAATATCCCGATCACTTTTGAATGAAATGGATTTTGCCGAATGGAATGATATATATCTAAAACTTGTTAACTGGGATATGGAACTTGATACCCATCCGGATATTGGATTAAGACAGACACTTAATGATCAGAAAAAAGAGGCTAATAAGGAATTTTCTAAATTTGTAGAAAGGAATTACAAGAAATGGATCACCTCTATGGGAAGTATTGATACACCTCTTTTGACCCCTGACATTACAAGTAAATATGTACTTAATAATATTGAGAAATCCAATTCATCTGTATTTTATTTTGTAATAGATTGTTTAAGGCTAGATCAATGGCTGATAATGGAAAAGCATCTTAGTGATTATTTCAAAATTGAAAAAGATTATTATTATGCGATATTACCAACAGCCACCCCTTATGCCCGCAATTCGTTGTTCAGCGGATTGTACCCATCTGAAATTGAAAAGAATTATCCACAATACTGGGGCGGGGAAGAAATAGAAGATGAAAAAAGCATGAACAGATATGAAAGGGAATTGCTTCAGCATCTACTGGATAGGAAAAAGATAAAGCTTAGAAATGAACTTAAATATCTTAAAATAATAGATCCTGAAGTAGGAAGAAATTTCGAGCAGAATATTTTATCATATCAGAACACACATCTTACTGCTGTAGTTATTAATTTCCTGGATATGATTGCTCATGGCAGATCCGATTCGGACATATTAAAAGAGATTGCCCCTGATGAACCAGCGTACCGTTCACTTACAAATAGCTGGTTTATGCATTCTTCATTATTTTCAACATTAAGGACATTATCAACAATTGAGAATGTAAAGATCGTTATTACAACTGATCATGGAAGTATTCGATGCTTAAGAGGGGCAAAGGTATTGGGAGACAGGGAGGCATCTACTAATTTAAGATTCAAATACGGTAGAAATCTTAAAATTGAAGAAAAATATGCAGTTTACATAAAGAATCCAGCTGATTATAAACTTCCAACAAGAGGAATAACTATTAATTATATTATCTCTAAAGAGGATTTTTATTTCGTTTACCCGACAGATTATCATAAATTTCTTACACATTATAAAGATACATTCCAGCATGGAGGTATTTCTATGGAAGAAATGATAGTTCCGGTAATAACAATGGAACCAAAATAGATTGGTAATCCCATCATTACATAAAGTATTTACAGAGCAGGATACTGAAAAATTAGCATTTGAATTCTCTTCATTACTGGAAGCGGGTGAAGTAATTATACTGAATGGAAATTTGGGTACCGGTAAGACATATTTTATTAAAAGCGTCCTAAAGTCTTTTGAAGTATTTGGTGTAAACAGTCCCACTTTTTCCATAGTTAATGAATATAACGCAGACAGGAAATATTATCATTTTGACTTTTATCGTATAGAAGCACTTAAAGAGCTATATGATATTGGATTTGAAGAATACATGAATGATGAAGAAGCTGTAAAATTCATTGAGTGGGGGAATCTCTTTCCTATTATACTTCCACACAAGAGAACCGAAATTGAGATTAAATTAAATGATGATTTCAGCAGAGATTTTCATTTCAGGAAGCAATAAATATTAAACCAATATTAGCTATAGAGACTTCAGGAAATTTATGCGGTGTAACTGTATTTTTTGATAATTCGAAGTACTTTGAGACTAGTATAAATTTCAAGAATTCACATTCCACACTTCTTTTAGACATAATAGACAAAACATTAAATTATGCAGAGATTAAATTAGGGGATGTGGATTGTATAGCAGTATCTTCAGGACCAGGTTCATTTACAGGATTAAGGATTGGGTATTCCGCAGTCAAGGGACTTGCATACGGAGCTAATGTTATGATTTGCCCAGTACCAACATTTGAAGCGATCGCATTACAGTTATCCCATATATTTAATGATGAGACAGACTTCATTATTGCCAATAAAGTGAATATTGAAGAAGTGTATTACGCAAGGTTTCATATTAAATCTAATAATTATATATTTACAGAGAAACTGCAGATAATTAACATTTCTGAGTTTCAAGATAAATCCAAAGGATATCTGGTATTTGGAAATGTGATCGATAAAAATAATGAGTTTTCATCACCCCGTCCTTTATACATTGCAGAATGGTGCAGCCGATTCGGGGCTGAGAATAAGACTTTTAATTATGATTTATTAGAACCAAACTACTTCAAAAATTTTATAGTAAAGGAAACGCACAAATGATAAGATTTTCATTACTTCTAATGCTTTGTTTTACATTTATTGCCTGTGCCCAGGTAGTAGGACCTAAAGCGTCCTCCCAGCAGATGGAATTTGACTTCGGTACTATTTCAGAAGGAAAAGTTGCAACACACAATTATATATTGTTAAACACAGGGGGAGACAGTCTAAGGATTACGGATATTCATGCATCATGCGGATGTACTGCTGCCAAACCCGATAAGAATGAATTGGCACCGGGTGAATCAATAAACATCAAAGTAGATTTTAATTCAACCGGTAAAATGGGGAAACAGGAGAAATACGTTTATGTAAAAACAAACGATCCTAATAACCCGGAATTGAAATTTAAGCTCACCGGTAATGTTGTAAATGCAGTTGATATGAAGGAGAGTTTGTCCTCACCGCAACTTTCGTTTGCAGAGGCACAACATGATTTTGGAAAAGTTAATGAAGGGAAAGTTGTTAACTATACATTTAAATTCAGAAACTCAGGAAAGGGAGTACTAGAGATAAATAATGTGTCAACATCCTGTAGTTGTACAAATGCACAGATAAGCAGTAAAGTAATAAAACCAGGTGAGGAAGGAACGCTTAGGGTTGACCTTGATACTAAAGGGCATGAAGGGGAGATGAACAGGAACATTACGATTAAGTCAAATGACCCCAAAGAGCCGAATAAAACACTTATAATTTTTGCAGATGTAATAAGAGAGAATAAATAATGTCCTGGTTCAACAGATCGAAAGAGAACATATCCCCGGATTCACTCAAAAAAGATATCCCGGACGGATTATGGGAGAAATGTGAGGGATGTGGAGAAATCATTCATAAGAAACAACTTGAACAGAACCTTTGGACATGTCTTAAATGCGGTAATCATTTTAGGATTGGAAGCAAAGAATATATAGATATTTTAATAAACAAAGGGTCGTTTAGGGAGATGGATAGAAAGATGCGTTCTGCTGATCCTCTGGAATTTAGTGATACAAAGAAGTATACATCCCGTATTCAGGATACAATAAAAAAGAGCGGATTGTATGATGCAGTTAAGACAGGAACAGGCAGAATAAATAATATTGATATTGGATTCGGGTGTATGGATTTCAAATTCATAGGGGGTAGTATGGGATCAGTTGTAGGGGAAAAGATATCCAGATTAATAGACAGATGTTACAGAAACAAGATTCCTTTAGTTATTGTTTCTGCAAGCGGCGGAGCAAGGATGATGGAGGGAGCTTTCTCACTTATGCAGATGGCTAAGACAAGTTCCCGGTTGGCAAGACTTGCTGAAGCAAGAGTTCCGTATATTTCAGTAATGACTGACCCTACTACAGGCGGCACATCCGCAAGTTATGCAATGCTTGGGGATTTTAATATTGCTGAACCCCAGGCACTGATTGGTTTTGCAGGTCCGAGAGTAATTAAGCAGACAATTGGAAAAGATCTGCCAGAGGGATTTCAAAAATCTGAATTCGTTCTTGAACATGGATTCATAGATATAGTTACACCCCGTAAAGAACTTAAAAATACAATCTATAATCTTTTATCTTTAGTCAGTTGAGGTAATCATAAAAACCATTTCTTCGATAAACGAAATCCAATCTCTTTCAGACAAATTAAAACATGAAGGTAAAAGGATTGGTTTCGTGCCAACAATGGGATACCTTCATAATGGACACATATCTTTAATTGAAGAATCAAAAAAGAGGGCTGACATAACCATAGTTTCTATTTTTGTTAATCCCACACAGTTTGCACCGACTGAAGATTTCAAGGCATACCCGCGTGATATAGAAAGGGATTTAAGATTATTAGAGCAGGCAGGAACTGATTATCTTTTCTATCCTTCAGCAGTTGATATATATCCTAATAATTTCCAAACATATGTTGATGTAACTGAGATAGCTAAAATTATAGAAGGAGAATTCCGACCCACACATTTTAAGGGAGTTACAACAATAGTATCCATTTTATTTAATTGTGTGAAACCTGATTTAGCATTTTTTGGACAGAAAGATGCACAACAGACATCCGTTATAAAACGAATGATAGAAGATCTTAAGTATGAAATAGAGGTAGTTATTTGTCCAATTATCAGAGAAGCTGACGGACTGGCATTAAGTTCCAGAAATGTATATTTAAATCCTGAGGAAAGAGAAAAAGCACTTATATTAAACGAATCTTTGAAGCAAGCGGAAGATATTATTTTATCGGGGGAAAGAAACACTGTTACAATTATTAAGAAGATTAACAATAATTTTATAAAGGAAAAATCAGTACATCTGAATTATATCAGAATTGTTAATGCAGATACTTTCAAGGAAGCTGATAAGTTAGAAACAGGGAAAGATTATTACTGCCTTGTTGCTGCAAAGGTTGGTTCAACCCGGCTTATCGATAATCGATTAATACATATAAAATAGAAGTAACATCTATTTTGGGGTAATAAATAAGTACTTAGAACAATTTCCACTATTATTTCCTTTCTTAAATAATAAAATCGTATTTTCACTATTGAGAATCTATTGTATAATTATTATGCGCTAAAGATTTTTAATAAGAATATTAACTTAATAAATAAAGAAAGATGCTCTAATATCTTAATTATTAAGTGGCATAGATTGTGGTATTGGAAAATGAGTAAAAAAAGCATTATCAGGTAGTAATATGATCAAAGGAAAAGAATTTCAAAGCCTTTCTGAGGTAACTGTTCGATTCGCAGGAGATTCAGGAGACGGTATGCAGCTTACGGGAAGCCAATTCAGCGATACTACTGCTGTTTGGGGGAATGATTTAAGCACATTACCGGATTACCCTGCTGAAATCAGGGCTCCTTCAGGAACTGTTTACGGTGTGAGTGGTTTTCAATTACATTTTGGAAGTATGGATGTACATACACCGGGGGACAGACCTGATATATTAGTTGCAATGAATCCGGCTGCTATCAAGAAGAATTTACCAGAGTTGAAACAGGGTGGGATGATTATAGCTAATACTGATGCTTTTGATTCGAAGAATTTAAAGCTTGCAAAGTACGAGACAAATCCACTGGAGGATAATTCATTAGAAGGATATGAAATATACCCTGTGCCAATAACCTCCCTTACATTTAAGGCGCTGGAGAATTCTAAATTATCCCAGAAAGATATATCGCGATGCAAGAATTTTTTTGCATTAGGCTTGATGTACTGGTTATACAACCGACCATTGGATCAGACAATTGAGTGGATAAAGAATAAATTTAAGAACAAACCCGAATATATTGAAGCTAACAAAAGCGCACTTGAGGCGGGGTATAATTTTGGAGAGAATACAGAGCTATTTACAATACGATATCAAGTTGAGCCAGCACAGCTACCTAAAGGCACTTACAGAAGCATATCAGGGAATGAAGCAACGGCTCTAGGATGTTTAGCTGCTTCAGTTAAAAGCGGATTACCACTTTTCCTTGGCTCATACCCTATAACTCCTGCAACAGAAATATTACAATACCTGAGTAATTATAAGAACTTTGGAGTGAAGACATTTCAGGCTGAAGATGAGATAGCAGGAATTACTTCGGCTATCGGAGCATCATTTGCAGGTAATCTTGCATTAACTACAACCAGCGGTCCAGGGCTTGCGCTTAAGAGTGAGGCATTAGGATTAGCTTTAATGACAGAGCTTCCATTAGTAGTTATTAATGTTCAGAGGGGCGGACCAAGTACTGGTCTGCCAACCAAGACAGAGCAATCTGATTTACTGCAGGCGATGTACGGAAGGAATGGAGATTCGCCCTTGGCAGTTATTGCAGCCTCTACTCCAAGCGACTGTTTTTATATGGCGATTGAAGCATTCAGGTTAGCTATAAAATATATGTGTCCTGTTATTTTATTAACCGACGGTTATCTAGCAAATGGATCCGAACCATGGAAGATACCTCATGCAAATGAGCTTGCTGATATTCCTGTAAAATTCTGGACTGATAAAGAGACATATCAAACATACCTGAGAGATGAATTTCTATCAAGACCGTGGGCAAAACCAGGTACGCCAGGATTAGAACACAGGATCGGAGGGCTTGAGAAAGCCAACATAACGGGTGCGGTAAGCTATGATCATGATAACCATGACTTAATGGTGAAGCTAAGAGAGCAGAAAATTCAGAATATGGTATGCGATATACCTGATTTGGAAGTAACAGGAGAGGAGCAGGGAGAATTACTGTTGCTTGGCTGGGGAGGCACATACGGCGCTATAACAGAAGCTGTTCTGCGCTGCATGAAGGCTGGATATAAAGTATCGCAGGCTCATCTAAAATATTTAAATCCAATGCCTGGCAACACGGGCGAAGTATTAAAGAAATTCAAGAAGGTACTTATTCCGGAAATCAATCTAGGACAACTGGCAATGTTAATAAAGAGCAAGTATTTAATACCAGTAGAACAATTTAATCTTGTACGAGGGTTACCATTCAAATCAAGTGATATCGAAGAGAGGATAATTGACCTTATAGGAGGAAAGATCTGATGGCGGATAATATAGAAGTAAAGCAAGTGAAACTAACAGCAAAAGATTTTGCTACTGATCAGGATGTAAGATGGTGCCCGGGATGCGGTGATTATTCAATATTAGCACAGGTGCAAAGATCCTTTCCTGATTTAGTAGATGTTAAAAAGGAAGATATAGTCTGGGTATCCGGTATAGGGTGTTCATCGCGCTTCCCCTATTATATGGATACATATGGATTCCACGGAATACACGGACGTGCTCCTGCAATAGCTACAGGAGTTAAGATAGCTAATCCTGAATTATCTGTCTGGGTAGCAACCGGAGATGGGGATTTGTTAAGTATCGGCGGTAATCATTTTATACATGCATGCAGGAAGAATATCGATCTAAAGGTCCTATTATTCAATAACAGGATATACGGATTGACCAAGGGGCAGTATTCACCGACATCGGAAAAAGGAAAGAAGACCAAGACATCACCCTATGGCAGTGTTGATTTTCCATTCAACCCGGTATCGCTTGCATTAGGGGCAGAAGCAACATTTGTAGCAAGATGTACGGACAGGGATTCCAAACATATGCAGCAAATGATAAAGAGAGCGGCTGAACATAAAGGCATTGCTTTAATTGAAATCTATCAAAACTGTGTAATATTTAATGATGGCACTTTTGACGCTATTACAGATAAAGCAGTAAAGGATGATATGCTACTTTATATGGAGCAGGGTAAGCCATTGTTATTTGGGAAGAATAGGGAGAAAGGGATTAAGATTGATGGAGCTGTTCCTTCTGTTATTAATATTACCGAGATCGGCAATAGTATTGATGATGTACTTGTGCATGATGAATTTGATTTAAGTCCAGTAAGGAGCACAATACTTGCACATTTAGCAGATTCACCTGATTTCCCAACGCCGGTTGGAGTATTCAGACAGATATTCAGACCAACTGTAGATGGTGAAATACACAGGCAGATAAAAGAAGTTAAAGCTTTGAAGGGAGAAGGGGATTTAGAGAAGATGTTATTCAGCGGGAATACGTGGGTAGTTAATTAGCGATTATATAGGTTAACTAATTTATTAAAGCCCCGGTTGATTACAGCCGGGGCTTTTTGGTATAATCCAAGTATGAAGCTCCCGCTACAAAGTGTCGGGGACGATATTGCTATGATTTATAGGGCATGTATTGATTCATTCAAAAGAATTATGTTTCAGAAAATAAAAAGGTCACTCAGAAAGAGTGACCTTAGTAATTGGAATGTCAAATCAGATTACTTAGTAAGCATCATTTTTTTGCATGATGTAAAGCCGGGGGATTTTAATTCATAGATATAGATTCCGCTGGGGAGTTTAGATGCGTTGAAATCTACACTAAATCTTCCTGCAACCTTATTTTCATTTACCAATGTGGCAACTTCTCTTCCGAGTATATCAAATATTTTTAAGGTTACGAATCCTGCTTTAAGAAGCTGATAATTAATAGTAGTAGAAGGATTAAACGGATTAGGATAATTCTGATCCAATGCATATGCAGTAGGCAAGCCAACAATAATATTTATTTCCTGAAGATAATGTACAGATCCATTTATATCTATTTGTTTGATCCTATAGGTATAGTTTCCGGAGGGCAGATTATTATCAGTATATGAATAAGTTTGTTTTACTGTTGTTGTTCCTTTACCCTGGATATATCCGATCTTAACAAAGACGCTGTAATCAGTTTTTCTTTCTATATCAAAGCCGAGATTATTAGTTTCAGTGCTTGTAGTCCAACTGATTGTAACATTATTATGACTTTGGGTAGCGGCCATACTTTCGACTTTGACAGATAACAGACTTTCATCAAACGGATTTATCATAAAGTGAATGGTATCGTTTGGTTCAAGGGCAATCAGTGCGGTATAGTCGCATAATAAGTTATATTTTAATGCCTGACTAACAATACCAGAAGTATCAGTGCTATTATTGAGCAACATTCCATTAAGTTTTTCAAAGCCCAGCATTGAGGAAATAACTCTTAAAGTATTCATTGTATCAATGGAGAAGGGATAAGTAAATGAAGTATGTTTAACTTCAGGAATTCCGCTAAACCAGATATCAGCATTTATAGTGATCTGGCTTGTTGAGTTGGTTGATCCGAGGAAGAACAATGGACGTTCAGGATCAGAGCGGTTAGGATTAACTTCTATGAAGTCCTTAATTGAATCCTGATCAGACAAGAAAGCAGAGGCTAATTTTATGCTATCTATATATGGATGCAAAGAAGGGGACAGCAATTGTGTTATAGTAGGCCAGTCAGTCAAATGAGTTTCGAAGTGCGAACCATGGGTAATATCTGCAAGTCTCTGTAATAAATATCCGCTGCCATAATATTCTTTTCCATTAATAGTAATGGATTGCGGAGTAACACCTACACCATCCAGCAGGTTAACGCTCTTGAAAACAGGATGAACCGGGAAGGAGGTAAGATAATTATTTACCCAATTGTCGGTACCTATAGTAGTTGTAAGGGAATCGTTATTACTGAAAGTTAAAATACGGTCGATATTATTAACCGCATTCAATTGCGAATAATCATTTAGTAATGGAGTAAGCATTCTTACAGAAGAGGAGACAGAATTAAGGCCAAGTAATGGCATTGCCATAGTTTTCCGCATAGACCAATCATCATTAAATGGCCAAATACCGGTTACAACAAGGAGACCGCCATTGCCTAATTTTTTAGAGATAACGCAGGGGTATCCCTGATCATCAACTAATTCTGCTTTAAAGGAAGTATCGGTAAGAGCGAAGAAGTAACCGCCTCCATGCATAATACTTTCAGGGAAGTAAGAGCCGATATTACCGTTTATATTTCTTGACAGGTGGATGGTATTCTGAGTATGATACTGAACCTGAAGAGAGGGGATATAATGAGTTGCTAATTTTTCATTATTAACTCTGTTCAAGTCATAATAAGCAAGAAATCTTCCACCTCTAAGGAATAAACTATCCAATGATTTAAGAGCCTTGTTAATATCAGATTGATTTAAAGAGTTTTCAAAACCATAATCGTAAGCTGCAACAGCATCTGCAGAATAGAATGCATCATTAGCAGATTGAAAGCTGGGGAATGTTTTTGAATCTGCATAAGTTGATAAATCAGGGAATGACCAAATAGTAGAGGCATCGCCATCGCAATAAATAACCATAGGTTTTTTGCTTTGCTTAATAGAATCGCCATAGGTGCTATTTACAAAATTATCCATTACAGCATCCACGGCAGAAGAGGAATACGGGGTTAATTCAGGATTAAGAGATTTGACTTTACCTGCACCAGCAACCACTACATTGAACAGATCATTCTGTTTTAATGAACTTTTGATAGCTGACTTAAGATTTGGAATTAGTGTTGTATAGTTTTTGCTATAGACACCACTAAGATCAATGCCTGCGATTACTTTTTTAGAACCAGAGTCGGTGGTAGTAATATTAAAGGCCTGCCAGGGAAGTATTCCGAACTGAAAGTAATTCAGATCTCCCGGTACAATATTATTTTTGAAGAAGGCTCCATCAGTAAAATTTGTATTAAAGGCGAGATTAAAACTTAGGAGATTTTTAATATTGCTTATTACAGCACTTTTATAAATTAAACCCAAGGTATCTACAAGCGGGCTAAAGATTGTAGAGGGTAATTCTGATACAGAAGGAGTACCCCAGATTTCATCCCTTACACGGAATAATAACTTTACAGGAAGGGTAGCAGAAGCGCTTGCACCAAGGAAGCGGAAGGGAAGTTCGCAAGTTGCATTAGCACCGAACCATTTAGTTGGTGTAATAAAGTTAATTTTTATTTTACGACTGCCACCGGATACAAGCGGGTATACATGGAGTTCATATTGGTTGCCAATTTTAGATAGGAAAGCAGGGTCACGTTTCATGGAGACGATGCTATCGTAGACTGAGCGGGCTTTCCAGGTATCGAGCATAATAGCACGCATAACATTATTGCCAATCCAGAGCCACAGATCATTTATAACGCTGCCTTCAGGTAATTCGAACCTATGAATAATTTCCACGGTTTGAGAACCGGGAAATGCACCATTATCCGTGTATTCGAGATACATTGACTGCTCAACATAGCCGCCATGCGGTTCAGTTACAAGAGTAAAATTTTGAATGTAGGCAGGGGCTTGAGTATAATTACCCGGAACACGGGCAACCAAATCATTTACGGCATATACATTCAGACTGATTAATAAAAAGATTACAAGAAAAGGCAACAGGAGAGATTTGTAAGAAATGTTCATGATTAACGCTCCGCTGAAAGTTTATTTATAACTTATTATAAACGTAAGAGTAGAGACGGCTAAAATCAAGTATGATTTATGGTTAAATCATTGACTGATGTAATGTAATAATTAGTTATAGCAGATTTTATAAGCGGAGATAGATATTATAAACTATGAACGCCGGTGTAGTCTTCTATTTTATCTTTTACAAATGCTTTAATATCAAATGTTCTTTCAGGAATATCATACTGGACTTTATGTCGGGATATTTTAGAATATAATTCTTCTTTGGAATGATATTCCTTAAGGTAAAACATACGCACGGTATTACGGTTTCTTATTAACCAGTTGAGAGTAATTTTCATTTTCTCTAGATCTTCATCATCCGGATCAGGGTTAATCTGAATTGCATGTTCGAAATAGTCATCGAGAGCATCCTCGAAGTAGTTTCTTTTTTCGGTACGGTACTGTTTAACAAATATTTTGCCGGAGAGCATAAGAATAAAATCTTTACCGAAGCCGCCGTCTATTTCGAACATGACATTAGCGAGATTAACGGGTTCAGAAAGAAGGGAGGATTTGTGGGTCTGGGCAAGGATAAGGTCGATAAGCTGTTTAACTTCGGCTGCCTTTTCGAATTTCTGTTTATCAGAATAATCTTTCATTTTATTTATGAGTCTGTTCAGTGCAAACTGATTTTTACCATACAGGAATTCATAAATTTTTTCAAGTTCATTAGAATAGAGTCCTTTATCGAGATTCTCGCAGGGAGCAGTGCAGCGTTCGATATCTGCAAGGAAGCATCTTCTTTTTTTGCCGAACTCTTTTTCATTACATTCCCTTACGGCAAAGGTTTTGGAGAGCATATCATATATTTCGGCAGCTTTTCTGCGTGATATAAAGAGACCGAAGTAGTCGTTACCATCAAAGTTAAATGAATTGGATATTTCGATAGATGGGAAATCCTGTGAAGTATTTACGCGAAGGAAATATTTATTACCATAAGACTTTAACTGGATGTTATGCTTGGGGTTAATTACTTTTATTAATTCTGCTTCATTAAGGAGGGCGGTAAGCTCAGAATTAGTTAACTGGATTTTTAACCTTGATGCCTGCTTAATTATTTTCTTAGCCTTACGAGGGGCGGAGGCAGAGAAGTATGACTTTACCCTATCGCGCAGGGATTTTGCTTTACCTATATATATAATGTCATTTTTAGAATTAAGGAAATAGTAAATACCGGGGGCGTGGGGCAGGGCAGCCAGATCATCCGAGAGGGACTGTTTTACTTTTACCTTTAGTTCTTTGCGGGCAAAGTCCTGAAACTTAATTAGTTCATCGGCATAATGGATGCCGAAATTATTTTTAAGCTCCTCTATCATTTTGATTAAAAGGCGTGCGGTAACTTTTGCATCAGCGAGGGCACGGTGTTCAGAGGGATTGCTGATATTCAGGTGATTGCAGACAGAGCCCAAAGATTTGCTTTTTAGCATCGGGTAGATCCTTCTTGCGAGTTTAAGAGTACATACGCTATGATTAGCGATGACATCTTTACCGCAGGCAGCAAATTCTTTTTTGAGGAAGCTTTTATCGAATGAGAGATTATGGCCGACAATTATATGTCCCTCTATAAATCCGGATATTTTATCGGCGATATCCTCAAAGAAAGGAGCGTCATAGAGATCATCCTGAGTTATGCCGGTGAGATTAGTTATGTAGTATGGAAGTTCCCTTTGGGGATTGACCATAGAGTGAAAGGAATCGGTAATAGTGAGACCCGATACCTTGATAATACCGATTTCAATAATGTTATTGTAAGAGGTAGAAAGTCCTGTAGTCTCAACGTCTAAAACACAGAACTCAGCCTCATCGAGAGGCACAATGGAAAGGTCATTGGCAATCATTGGTACAAATCTATCAACTATTTATTTACAATCAAACATCATAATAAACAGCTTTCATGTAGAAACAGGATGTAGAGAGGAACATGTTAATTCATATGGCGGAGGGTGCGCTAAAGTGCGGTTAAGTGCGCTAAAGAGCGGTAAAAGGTGTTAATGAGTCGTGTACGAGTAATAGAAGGATTATATTAAGAATATACAAGATATAGGTATTTGTCTCTGCGGGTTCGGTATATTCCCAATGAAAACTATAAAGGAATGATTATTTCGATATTACCGGATTAGGGGAGGAACTATTGTAAAGATAAACGCCGGTGGCGGGAAAGCTGGAATGCACTGTGTACGTCTTCATATAATTTTTATAATAAGTAAGAGGAGGATAGAGGTAATGATTATTTAATTAGGGTAAAGGAAGGGGAATAAATATTTTATTTCATTGTGAGGCATTAACTCATTTTATATATTTGGCATGATGAAAAAATTCTTAGAAAAGCCCAGGAACAAGAAAATCCTATATTGGGTTGGCGGTATAATTGTGTTCATATTAATTATGGATAACATTATTCTGCCATGGTACGTAAGTTCACCTGAGGTAAAAGTTCCAAAGGTGGTAGGTATGACAGAGCAGGAGGCAGTTAGAGTACTAAAGGATGCAGATCTGTCGCCTATTGTAAGTGACACTACATTTGATGAGAACTTTCCTAAGGGATCTGTGATAGTTCAAAAGCCAATGAATGGAGATAATGTAAAAACGGGGCGGAGGGTATACGTCTTTATAAGCGGCGGTGAACCGTTAGTAAGTGTTCCGATATTAAAAGGGAGATCAATAAAAGAGGCAAAACTATCGCTGGAGAGAGTAGGATTAAAGGTTGGGCAGGTAAATGAACTGCCATCAGAGAATCCTAAATACGTAATATTTGATCAGCAATATGCTGCAGGAACATCGATAAGGAAGGGGGAGTCAGTCGGTGTTAGTGTAAGCATTGGAGTAATAGCGGAGGGAGAAATAGATGTTCCTGATCTGATTGGGAAATCATTAGCCGAAGCGGAGAAATTGCTGGCAGTTGACAGTTTGAAGGTAGGGAAGGTTAATTATCAGAACTCGTTCTCGTTATTGCCCAATACGATACTTGATCAATATCCTAGCAAAGGGAATAAAGTTAATAAAGGTACAGTAGTAGATCTATTTGTAACCAAAACCGGCAACGAAACAAAGGTAATTGAAGAATGAAACTAATAGCCCCCTCAATATTATCTGCGGACTTAGCAAATTTAGCACAACAGCTCCGTTATATAGAGATAGGCGGTGCAGACTGGGTACATTGCGATATAATGGACGGACATTTTGTACCGAACTTAACGTTCGGACCTATATTAGTGAAAGCAGTTAAGAGAAGCACGCATCTTCCACTTGATGTTCATCTGATGATTTCAAACGCGGACGAGTACCTGGAGGCTTATATTAAAGCAGGAGCTGCTTATCTTACCGTCCACCAGGAAGCGGTGGTTCATTTGAACAGGACGGTTAACAGGATAAAGGAACTGGGGGCAAAGGCGGGGATATCGATTAATCCTTCAACTCCTGTGGATACTTTGCAGGATACGGCAGAGTTTGCTGATTTGATATTGATTATGAGTGTGAATCCGGGGTTCGGGGGACAATCGTTTATATCTAATTCATTGAAGAAAGTTAAGGAACTTGTGAAGTTAAGGACTGAACTGAAGGCTAATTTTTTGATTGAGATAGACGGGGGTATGAGTAAGGAAACAATTGTTGAGGCTTCGAATGCCGGGGTTGATGTATTTGTAGCGGGGTCATCTATTTTTGGATCGGATAATATTTCGGCTGCGACTGCTGAGCTGAAGTTCCTTATTCATGAATAGAGTAGTGAATTTATAATCTCAAAGTTGGGGATTATTTTAAGATAGGGGGATGTGAGGTTTGTGTTTGCTATTGGGGGAATATGCGTAATATCACACCATTGATTATAAATCTAGTATCATTGTCAACATAGAGTCCTATCTGCGAGTATTCTCCGGGTATTCTGGTATATGTATAAGCTGCTTAAAACAAGTAATCGGTGTTTTGTTAATAGCGAAGAGGGCGGATTTTAATCTTTTGTATTAGAATTAAGGGCTATTATTAATTCCGCAAACTCTCTGAAAGCGCCGTGACCACCTTTCTGTTGGCAGACATAATCAACGAGGTTCCTGATTTCGGGCATTCCATCGGCGGGGGAAGCAGTTAAGCCAATGAGTTTCATTAATTGGATATCATTGACGTCATCGCCGATATAGGCGATATTTTCGAGTTTAATATTATTACGTTCCTGAATTTCAGTAAGGAGCAGATGTTTTTCCTTAGCCCCGAGGAAGAGATTCTTTATTTTTAATTTCTCGGCACGTTTCCGGATGGAGCCAGATATTTCTCCGGTTATAATACCTGTCTCGATGCCAAGTTCATTCCTTAAACGTTCTACTCCCATGCCATCTCTTATAGAGAAGCGTTTGAATATTTCTCCTTCATCAGAATAATAGACACCGGTATCTGTAAGAACGCCGTCGTTATCAGTAAGGACCAGTTTTATTTTCTGAGCTTTGTCTTTAAGAGCTTTATTTAATTTATCAGGCATTATATATTCCGATAAGATTATTTCATGGTTAAGATAAAGTTAACTGTAAATGAAGGAATTAAAAAGGAAAACAAGAGAATATAATATTAAATGTTTCCATATTTTAATTAAAGCAGAAAACATATTATTTTCATATTATTAAAATATTAAAAAATCACAGATTGTTAATAAAAATGTATTTGGCGGGGGTATAATAATCAGATTTGTTTTTACATCCGGAGATCGACATCCATAAAAAATAAGGCATATGAATGGATATTATAAAAGCTAAGAAGCTGAACCGTGGGGATGTAATCGGGATTATCTCTCCTTCCTCACCTGTTTCTGACAGGGAGAGATTAGATGGCAGTGTAAGTTATTTTGAGAGCATGGGTTATAGAGTGCGGGTGGGGAAGAACGTATTGAAAGAAAGGGGATATCTTGCAGGCACTGACGAGGAAAGAGTGGAAGATATTCATAGTATGTTTCTTGATGATGAGGTGAAGTTAATAATCTGTTTGCGCGGAGGATATGGTGCTGCAAGGCTTCTTGATAAAATAGATTACAATATTATTAAAAAACATCCTAAGATATTTTGCGGTTACAGTGATATTACTGTTTTACAGAATGCTATTTTTAAGAAAACGGGTTTAGTTACTTTGGCTGGTCCAATGGCGGGGGTTGATTTTTATAAGGATATCAATGAATGGACCGCAGAGAACTTTTGGAAGACAGTTACCAGCGGTGATCCCGTTAAAATAAGTAATGTTGATGGTGCCGGGTTAAAAAGTTTAATCGTAGGGAAAGCAGAGGGAAGGTTGATAGGGGGAAATCTTTCTTTATTTTCTTCTTTATCGGGCACAGAATATTTACCGGAACCGAAGGGTACAATATTGATGCTTGAGGATGTTGGGGAGGTTCCTTACAAAATAGACAGAATGCTTAACCAATTGAGGCTGTCGGGTTATGTAGAAAGAATTGCCGGAGTGTTATTGGCAAGTTTCACAGACTGCATAGAGACTGATCCCTTGAGAAAATCTCTTACACTGGAAGAAGTTATGTCGGATTATTTTAATAATAATTTACATGTTCCTGTTGTTTATAATTTAAACCATGGTCATGTCACAAATAATTTAACAATACCAATAGGGGTTAAGGTAAGGTTAGACGGAGATAATTGCCGGTTAGAATTCCTAGAATCACATCTTGTTTAGGATAAAAAGTATCCCAATATTAAACCCTTTTTTTAATCCAATCTGTCGCACATATTATAATATAAATAATGTCTTTCTTACAATTATATTTATAGAATAAAAAAGTAACAAAGATTGTTAAATATAGCATCAACCGGAAAAAGAACTTATAATGAAGCGTCATACTAAATAATAAATTTCTATAAAAATAAGGAGGTAACAGAAAAGATAAATACATTGCTGATATGAAACACAATTGAAGTAAATGAGTTAGTCCTTTAGTAAAGATGACTAAAAGAAATATTGACCAAATGTTGAACATTTATTTATTATGGATAAAAGGAGAAGTATGACAAAGAGTGTTTTAATTGTTGAGGATGAAGCTATCGTTGCAAAAGATTATAAGACAATGCTAGAAAAATCGGGCTTTAAGGTTATTGGTATAGCTGATACAAGTTCTGAGGCTTTTGTAGTGGCAAAAAAGGAAAGACCGGATATTATTTTGATGGATATAAATTTAAAAGGGGAGGTTAGTGGAATCGAAACAGCGAAAATCATATATGACATCTATAAGCCAGAGATTGTGTTTATTACAGGGTTTGAGGAAGAGGTGTTAGTATTTGCGGGTATTCATTACAAGTATATAAAAAAGCCTATATATGAGTGGAATCTAATTAAAACCTTAAATTAAATTATTTTTGAAATTCTATTTTGGGAAACATTAGTAATTGTTTTTCAAATATGAAGTTAAATAGTATTTAATGCCTACTCATTTGATTATTTTTTTAAGGGGAAGGGTATGAAATAATGGCAATTGGTACTACTCATCATAAGTGTCCGATGGACAATAATTCATTTCTTTACTATTATTAATTGTTGCTTAATGAAAAATGCTGTTATGTAATAAATTGATAGGGTTTGTTATATGCGAAAACATTTATTAATCTTTGGATCAAATGGTGCTCTGGGGAAGGGTGTTACTGATATCCTGGTGAGAAAGGATTATGAGAAGATCATCCTTTTTGATTCCAAACCAAATGAAATTACAGGTCGGAATATTGATAAAATACAAGTTGGGAACCTTGCTGATGAGTCAAATGTTACTAAAGCATTTGGCACTATTGAACCGTCAAAGGATATAGAATATTTTTTATTTACTACAGTAGGGGGTTATAGTGGCGGAAAAAATTTATGGGATACCGATTCAAATGAACTTAACAATATGTTAGAAATTAATTTGAAAACTTGTTTTCTGATTGGGAAGTATTTTGCGCGTCTTGTAAAAGATTCGGCTGGCGGATCTATTTTATTTACTGCTGCATTTACCGGAATACTTCCAGAGAAAGGTAAAATTCCTTATGGTCTGTCGAAAAGCGGTGTAATTTATCTAACTGAAACACTTGCGATTGAGGGAGCTGGTATTAATCTTTCAGCGAATTGCATAGCGCCATATATAATTGATACCCCGGGTAATCGTGAATGGATGGGGAAAGATTATGATTATGACCACTTAATAAAACCAAAAGAAATTGGTGAGGTAGTTCATTCCATATTTCTGAATTACAGGATCATTTCGGGAACAACTATCAAATTACCGGGAAGGTTGAATATTCAAGAATAAAAAATTGTTTTATTGTAGACAAAAACAATAAGTTAAACTATCTTTGAAGCTTTAAATGAGAATAATATGAACTTAAAAGATGAAATAAACGAGGACTTAAAATCAGCTATGAAATCTGGGGATAAATTAAGATTAGAGACGATTAGATCTATCAGAGCGCTGATTCTAGAATTTGAGAAAAGTGGTAAAGACAAGGTACTTACTTCAGAGGAAGAAATTAAAATGCTTAATGGAGCAGTAAAGAAAAGAAGGGACTCGATTGAACAGTTCAATCTTGCGGGAAGAACAGAACTGGCACAGAAAGAGGAGGCAGAGCTTAAAATCCTAATGAGCTATATGCCCAAACAGCTGTCCAGTGATGAGGTTTACCAGGAGGTAAAGAGAATAGCTGAAGAGATCAATGCTATTGGGAAAGAAGATTTTCCAAAGCTGATGTCAAAAGCAGCGCAATTGCTTAAAGGCAAAGCTGATGGAAAATTAGTAAAAACATTAGTTGACAAATACCTGGGGATCATTTGAATTTACTTGATATCATAATTATTATATTTATTGCAATCGGATTTATTCTTGGATTCAAAGATGGATTTGTCCGAAAAATAATAGGATTACTGGGATTTATCATTGCTACATTTCTTGCTATAAAATTGGCAGCATTCATAGGCAAGGTAATTGAATCAGCTTTGAATATTGAATTCTATTTATCGGAAATAATTGGAGGTATAGCAATATTTCTTTTTGTAATTGTTGTATTCTCAATTATCAAAAGAATGGTACATCCATTTGACAAGGTTAATAATATTATAAACCAAATTGTAGGGGGGGTAATAGGAATCTTACAGGTTCTGGTTTTCCTAAGTGCTTTGTTTCTATTATTAAACGTTTTTAATCAACCGGGACCTAAAGTTACGTCCAAGTCTTTTTTTCACGATAAAATACTTGGAATTATTCCATCAGTAATAAGTTCAGTCAGGGTTTATACTCCAGGGACCCGAAAGATGATTAAGGATTATATTAATGATAAGGATAAGGAAAAAGATACCTTAAAATGATTGAAATATCAGTATTGGAAAAACTAGAGTATCGAAAAATACTTGGTTATATTGAAAAATATTGCATTACTGAATTAGGGAAAGGGAATATACTCAACACAGTTCCATTCAACGACATTAAAACCGCAGAATATGAAGGAAAGCTAGTTAGCGAAGCAAAAGAAATACTAATTAAAAATATCCCGCCTCCACTTGATTATTTACCAGACTTAAGGGAAGCAATAGCTCAAAGTACGATTGAGAATTCAGTTTTAGATAGTAAAAAAATACTTGAAATATTACAACTTTCTATAATTTCCAGGAATCTTTCGACATTCTTAAAATCAAATGCAGATGCTGCTCCTGGAATATATTTTATCAGCCGTAATTTGTTTGTTGATAAAGTTTTTGAACATCATATTCAAAAAGTAATTAGCGAAAATGGTGAAGTCAAAGAAAATGCTTCTCCACAGCTTCTTTCAATAAGGAAGGAGATAAACGGGAAAAGAGATGAACTAGTGAAAGTAGTTAACAGGATAGTAAAAAATCTAAGTGATCTTGATATTGTGAGGGAAGATTATTTAACACTCAGGGATGGCAGAGTTGTAATTCCAATAAAGGCAGAACATAAAAGGCATATAAGAGGATTTATCCATTCTGAATCATCTACTGGACAAACAGTATATATTGAACCAGAGCAAACACTTGAATTAAACAATGAAATAATAACTTTATCTTTCGCTGAAAAAAGAGAAATTGAAAGAATTCTGCGAGAGCTGACTAAACTAATTGGAATGGTCAACACCCAACTAAGGGAAACCTTGACTGTTGTTTCAAATATTGATTCAATATTTGCCCGTGCCAAATATTCGATAGAAATCATTGGCTCATTTCCATCTATTAACAATAAAAAACCATTAGAACTAAAAGATGCAAGGCATCCTATAATTCTAAAAAAACTTAGCAGAGAAAGAGTGATTCCTCTGAATGTTAAGATAGATAAGAATAAAATAATTGTTATTACCGGCCCCAATGCTGGAGGGAAAACTGTTGTACTTAAAACTATAGGCATAATTTCTTTGCTGCTGCAATCAGGGATGCACATTCCTGCACATCCTGACAGTAATATGTATTTCTTTAATAATATCCTTCTTGATATCGGGGATGCTCAATCTATTGAGGACGATCTATCAACATTTAGTTCTCATCTTGCAAATATTAGTCATATACTTGATAAAGCCGATCAAAACACACTTGTTCTACTTGATGAAATTGGAACAGGAACTGATCCTGCAGAAGGTTCAGCTCTCGCGGCTGCTATTTTAATAAGTTTGAAAAGACAAGGCTCAATAGTATTTTCCTCAACCCATCATGGGAGCTTAAAGATTATTGCAAATGAATTAGAAGGATTTGAGAATGGTGCCATGGAGTTTGATAATATAAAACTCAAACCGACATATACATTTAAACAAGGGACGCCTGGTTCAAGTTATGCTTTCGAAGTTGCAAAACGAATTGGTTTTGATGATACTTTTTTTCAAATAGCTAAGGAATATCTCGACACAGATAAGTATAAAGTTGAGAATTTTCTTATCGACCTTGAAACTAAGTCCAAAAAACTTGAAAATGAGTTGCAGGAAGCGAACCTAAAGAATATTCATCTTACCGGATTAACTAATCTTTATCAGAAAAATAATGATAATCTCAACATTGAAAAAAAAGAAATCCTTAAAAAAATAAAAGAAGAAGGGGCATCCTATTTAACAGGAATAAATAGCAAAATAGAAAAAGTTATAAAAGAACTCAAAGAAAGTAATGCTTCTGGCGAAGTAATTAAAAAGTCTCGTATATTAATTCAATCCATAAATGAGGAAAACAAAAATCTATATAAAGATTTGGATGACTTAAATGAAATTAAGACAGATTTTAAGATTGGAGATTTTGTATGTATAATAAATACTGAAACAAAGGGGAATATCGAAGAAATATCTAAGAATAAGAAAAAAGCCTTACTTAATACCGGTAAAATAAAGATGCAGGTTCCGGTTGTTAATTTAAAGAAAGTTAATCAAGGTAAAGAAGATGTTGAAGTTGTTTCAAATAATAACTATAATATAAGCTCTTCTCAGTTACGTTTAGACATTAGAGGAGAAAAACCAGAATATGCTGAATTTGAGGTTATTAAATTTATTGATACAGCATATGTATCAGGTTTGGAAAGAGTTGAAATACTGCATGGAAAAGGTACTGGCGCACTTAAAAAAATGGTAATTGATCTGTTAAAACATCATGAGCAAATAAGAAACTTCTACTTTGCTCCTATAGAATTTGGTGGAGAAGGAATTACAATTGCTGAATTGAAATAAGGAGCACCTTGTTCAAAAAAATCTTGATTGCTAACCGGGGTGAAATTGCTTTAAGGATTATCCGGGCCTGTAAGGAAATGGATATTAAATCTGTAACTGTATACTCGGAAGCTGATAAAACATCTCCTCACGCCAGGTATTCAGATGAAGCTTATTATATAGGTGAATCGCCTTCTTCTGAATCCTATCTTAATCAGAAAAAAATAATATCAATTGCCAAACAGGTAGGTGTTGATGCAATTCATCCTGGTTATGGATTTTTTTCTGAAAATGTTGAATTTATTAAAGCTGTTGAAGAAGAAGGAATAACGTTTATTGGTCCTTCTTCTTCTTCCGTGAGAATGATGGGAACCAAGACCGCTGCAAGACAATTAATGAATCAGAATAATGTCCCGATAGTCCCGGGCTCTATTTCACCTATCAATAAAATAAGTGAGGGACTTGAAGAAGCACAAAAGATTAGTTATCCGGTTTTGCTCAAATCTGCTGCAGGAGGTGGAGGTAAGGGGATGAAATTAGTCAGATCAGAAAATGAATTTGCTCCATCATTTGAATCAGTCAAACGGGAGGCACTAAAGTTCTTTGCTGATGATTCAGTCTATATCGAAAAATATATTGAAAATCCTAAACATATAGAAGTTCAGATATTTGGAGACAAATTTGGTAATTATGTGCATGTTTTTGAACGGGAATGCTCTATCCAAAGAAGACACCAGAAAATAATAGAGGAATCCCCATCTTTTTATATTGACAATAATTTAAGAAAAAAGATTACCCAAACTGCATTGAATGCCGCTAAAGCATGTGGATATTATAATGCTGGAACAATTGAATTTCTTGTTGATAGGGACTTTAATTTCTACTTCCTGGAAATGAATACAAGATTGCAGGTCGAACATCCGGTTTCCGAAATGATAAGTGGATTAGATCTTGTTAAAGAACAAATTAATATTGCGGCAGGAAATGAACTTTCATTTCAGCAGGAAGATATTGGGATAAGTGGACACGCCATTGAAGCAAGAATATATGCTGAAGATCCGGAAAACAACTTTCTACCATCAACGGGGAAACTTCTGGATCTACAATTACCTTCAGGACCAGGCATTCGAATTGACGCAGGGTTTACAAGAGGCTCTCTGATTTCACTTTATTATGATCCGTTAATTGCAAAGTTAGTGTCTTGGGGGAAAACAAGGGAAGAAGCCTTAAAAAGATTAAAAAGAGCTCTGGGAGAGTTTCAAATCGTAGGCGTTAGCACTAATGTTCAATTTCTAAAAGCAATTTGTAATAATGATAACTTTATAATTGGAAACTATGATATTAATTTTATAGATAAAGAGTTTGCAAATGAGAATTCAAACAATATTCCTGATTCTAATGATATGGAAAATGCTGCTGTAATTATTTCTTCTTTGCTAAAAATGCGAAAGTCATCAGGCGAAATAAGAACTTCAATAATGAATAATAACAAGTGGACTGATTTACAAAATGGATGAGTTTGTAGTTACGGTTAATTCTAAAAAAAGGAATGTTAGATTCTTAGGGAATTCCTTAATTACTGTTGAAAGCCAGGAATTCCAACATGAATTATATCATTTAAGCGGGGATACATACTTATTGAAATTAGAAAACAAAATCTATGAAATATTTATTACACAAATTGATGAAGAAAAATTTATAATATCAATTGCCGGAAGGAATATTCATACTATTGTTAGGACATCATTGAAGGAAAAGGCCGTTAATTTAATCGAGCAAAATTTCCCGATCCAAAATACATTGGAAGTAAAAGCACCAATGCCGGGTATGATAATAAAAATTATTAAAAAACCGGGAGATGAAGTATTAAAGGGCGATTCAATATTAATACTTGAAGCGATGAAAATGGAGAATGATCTTAAAGCACATATTTCTGGCAAAATAATATTTATTAACGTTAAAGAAGGTATGGCGGTCGAAAAAGGATATTCACTTTTTACTATAGGATAAATAAATAATAAATAACTATTCACTCAAATAAATCCTGGAGGTTACTTGAAGCTAAAAATATGCACAATTATTTTACTGTCTGTAATATTTATTTGTAAAATATATGCAGGCGGGTTCCAATTAAATGAACATGGAGCCAGAGCTATGGGTCTCGGAGGAGCTTTCACTGCTGTCGCAGATGACCCTTCAGCAATCTATTTCAATGGTGCTGGATTAACCCAGCTAAGTGGCTGGAATTTTATGATTGGAACTGCTCTAATCTCTCCTAATTCTGAATTCAGAGGTGTGGCTCCACAGATCAATGACTACAAAACTAAGGCACAAACATTCGTTGTCCCTAATGGTTATGCAACTTATCGTGTTAATAATGACTGGGCTGTTGGTCTGGGCTTCAATGTTCCTTTCGGTTTAGGTACAGTATGGCCGACAGATTGGCCGGGAAGATATCTGGCTCTTGAAACTGATGTCAAAGCATATACTATTTCCGGTGATGTTGCTTATAAACTTATTGACAACCTTTCAATAAGCGCGGGTATGCAGTATAGTTTTGCAAATGTAACCATAACTGAAAAGAAAGCGCAAACACCATTTCCAGGTGACGCACTTATCACACTTGATGGAAAAGATAATTCTGCATTCGGGTATAAGTTCGGAATATTATATAAACCAATAAGTACTCTTTCCTTTGGAGCTTCTTTTCATAGCCAGATAAAATATAACTTCAAAGGAACAGCAACAACTATCGGTGCCTCCCAATTGGCATCTGAATTTCCCGCAGGCAATATTAATGCCAACCTTACAACTCCCTTTAATCTGACATTCGGAACTGCCTATCAAATTATACCGGAACTTAGACTATCAGCTGATTTCCAATATGTAGGGTGGTCAAGTTATGACACTCTTGCTATCCAATTCTCTAATGTTCCAAGAGTTGCTAGTCCAAGATTATATGATAATTCATATATTATTAGGTTCGGGGCTGAATATAAATATACTCACGAACTCTCTTTCCAGGGAGGAATCTATTGGGATAAAAATCCTGTTAAACCGGAATATCTTAACCCTTCGTTGCCTGATGCCAATAGAATCTGTTTCAGCTTAGGTGTGGACTATAAGTTTACTTCTAATTTCAGTGCTTGTATTTCTTATTTGTTTATTAGGTCAAGTGAATTAAGTGTTATGGATTCTAATGAATTCTATGAAGGTAATACCCCTTTCAATGGTACATATAATTCATTTGCAAACCTTGGTTCAATTAGTTTATTATATAGTTTATAAGTAGAAAAGGATAAAAATATGAAAAATATATTAAGCACTATTTTTATAATAATATTTGTAATTCTGTTTATAACAGGATGCCAGGATAGATCCAATCTTACTGCTCCTACTCCTCAATCTCCCATAAGTGGGCAGGCAGATTTAACTAGGTTTGTTACTATTGGCAACAGTATAACTGCAGGATACCAATCCTCCGCACTATTTCAGGATGCACAAGTGTGGAGTTATGGAAACCAGATTGCCAAATTAGTTGGTACTAACTATGCAATTCCTTTAGTTTCAGATCCGGGTCTTGGTGGACAAATTCAAATACAACAACTCTTCCCAAATTTAATCTTGAAACAACAACCTAGTTCAGGTTCTCCATTAAATCTTAATTACCCAGCCCCCTATAATAACTTGGGAATACCCGGGGCATTTTTATATGATGTGCTAAATGCCAAAGATTCACTTACATGTTTCTCAAATGCATTCGGAGGTCAACCCAATCCATTATTTAACTTGATATTAAGAGGGATTGGTACACAGTTTCAACAAGCCAGGACCTTGCATCCAACACTTGTAACCTGCTGGATCGGAAACAATGACGTTTTGGGATACGCTACAAGTGGTGGATTTCCTTCGACTCTCCTAACCCCGTCATTGCTATTCGATGATCTGTATAATAAACTTGGCGATAGCCTTGCGACATTAGGCGCTAAAGTTGTACTCGCTAATATACCCGAAGTTACAACCATACCTTTCTTTACAACAGTAGGACCTGTCTTTGCTGCCTCGGCTCCATGGTCTTACTTCAAATCAAAAGGACTTCCTGGATTCTGCTATAGTAACCACGAAGGTGGGGTAACTGGTGTTGCCGATTCCTTATCTCTGGCCACTTTAAAAGTACTTATTACTTTAAAAGGACAAAGCGCACTTGCTTTTATAGGTGATACAACTGGAGCATACTACACTGTTAATCATATTCCTGTACCTCAAGGCGTAATTATTAATTACCCGTTTGGACTGGTTCCTTATAACCCATTCCCTGATCAATATGTCCTGGATCCAACTGAAATGAAAACTGCTTCGGATGCTATTGCAGCATTTAATACTAGCATAAGTACAGTTGCCGCCGCTAAAGGATTTGGACTTGTAGATATCCACTCAGTATTCAACAATATTTTTTATCAAAGTATTACTCAAGGCGGAATAAACTACAATGGAGTTAATTTCACTGCCTTCTTTATTACTGGTGGGCTTTTCAGTCTCGATGGAGTACATCCTTCTAGTCAGGGACAGGGAGTTATAGCAAATGAGTTTCTCAAAGTTATTAACGCTAAATATGGATCCAATTATCCGTTAATAAACATTTCCACTATTCCTGGTACATTAAATTTTAGTAATTTAAACCTTACCGGA
Organism: Ignavibacteriaceae bacterium; assembly: GCA_031292435.1. Classification (GTDB taxonomy): domain Bacteria; phylum Bacteroidota; class Ignavibacteria; order Ignavibacteriales; family Ignavibacteriaceae; genus Fen-1301. The sequence continues at coordinate 8,990 of JARLHD010000395.1, read as the reverse complement.
AAGTTTAAAATGGATATTTCTAACTGGAAAAGCTTCACTCTATAGCAAAAGAATTATCTCTTACTTAATAAAAAAAGGCTGTTTATCTAACATAAACAGCCTTTTCAATTACTACCCCTCAATAAGTATTACCCAAATCATTCCTAAATGATTATTTAGAAATGATTGGCTTATTATACCAATAGGATACCAATAGCACACCAATAGGATACCAATAGCTCTTATTTAAACATGACTCCTGAACCTTTGTGTATAGTAAACTATACACCCTTAATAAGATCCCTTAACTTTAACTTATTTATTCTTAATTTCATTTAACAATTGCTTTGACTCTGCCAAACAAATATCATCATCTTCATCATGTTTGGGACTTGAAATACACCTATTTAACATATCTCTTGCTGTCCCATATTCATCTTCCCGGATCAAAGATCTTGCGTAATCTATATAAAACATCCTGAAGTTAGGATATAAAGAAATTGCTGTCTTAAATTCTTTTATTGCTGTCTCATTATCAGCCCAACCCAATCCCAATACTGCTCTGGCAGGAGCCCATTTCTCACTAATCTTGGCATTTGTTCTGGCTAAAACATAATGTGCCAGCCCCTGCACATAGTTTCCTCCATTATCAAGTTTAATTGCTCTCTCACAGTCACTTTTAACAGAATTAACCACACCTCCAACAGAAAATACTCCCTTAAATAATGCAATTCTACCATTAGCTATTGCTCTTCTTATATAAGTAATTGACTTATCTGAACCTAAAGCCACCGACATGTCGGCATATGATAATGCTTTTTGAAATATTGCAAGTTGTGCCTCTTTCTGATCATCGGTACCTTCTGGCATATGCGTTCCTATATTTACATAGGACCTGCTAATGCGCCAAAGAACATCCCAATTTTTAGCCGAAAGCTTATCAGCTTGTAAATACTTCTCAAGTGCACCCTTATTATTAAATTGATCGGTAAGCTTATCTCCTTCATCAATCAATTTATCAGCTTGTTGACCAAACAATAAAGAACTGAATAATATTAAAAATACTAATGAAATTTTATTAACTTTCATTTTTCTTTCCTTATTATAATCAAAGTTACTTAGGAAGATAATAGTGATTTGAAGAATAATCAATAAGGAATAGTATCTAATAGAAAATTTCCTATATATTTTATCATATTTAATTTTATATTTATTATCGAAAAACAAACTTGATGTGAAAAATGAAAATAATAGCTGGTTTAATCTTTTCCTGTGCAGTTTTAGTATTATTACCTTCTTGCTCCTCTAAAGAAGTGACCAAAGACAATACGCCCAAAAAGGACAGTGTATATGTGTTCGATCAGGTTTCGCCTGATACTGTAAAAAAAATTGAACCCCCTGTGGTTTCACAGAATAATAGTATTCCAGGCTATGTAATCCAAATAGGAGCATTCTCTTCAAGAGACAAAGCAGAATCCTTTTCTGATATCGCTAAGAAAAAATTAAATTATGATATCACAATCAAATACAATGATATGATCAAATTATTCCTTGTGCAATTGAATCCACCTTTTACCTCCAAACCTGAAGCCGAAAAGGTAAGAGATGAAATTAAACAAAACCAGGATTATCATGATGCTTGGATTGTTACTGTAGATAAATAATTTTAACATTAAAACGGAACAGAATTATGGCTCTTACTGCTTTTTCGATGAATAAAATTCAACTTATCGGCAACCTTGGAAAGGATGCTGAAACAAGATTTACAACCAATAATGTCTCTGTTACCAGTTTCGGTATGGCTACAACTAGTAGAATAAAAGGTAAGGATGGCAATTGGATAAATGAAACTACATGGCATAATGTAGTTGCCTTTAGTCTGTCTGATTATATAAAAAATGTCCTTAAAAAAGGAAAGAAGTTCTATATTGAAGGTAGAATATCCAAAAGAGATTATACAGATAAAGATGGAATAAAAAGATATTCAGTAGATGTTATCGCCGATCTCATAATTCCCTTTGAATCTGGTAGTGAATCATCTGGTCCCCGTGAAGATTTTCAATCAAACCAGAGTCAGGTTAGTGAACCTGATGTTCAGGTGGATGATAATGATGATCTTCCATTCTAATTGATTTGCATAACTATTTGAGGATTATATAGTCATTTGAATATCGGGTGGCAGTATAAACTAGGTTTCCTATTATTCTTATTTGTTCTGTCAGCTTTCTTTTCAGGCTCTGAAGTTGCTTTGTTCTCACTGGATAAAAAAAAACTACAGAATACTTTTGAATCCAACCTCCTGATCAAACGTTATCTTCAGAACCTTCTTGATTTTCCCAGAAGATTACTTGTCACTATTCTTTTGGGAAATACAATAATAAATGTTGCTGCCTCAATTATAGCTGTTTCACTTGCAATTGATTATTCGCATAACTCCGGTCTCCCTCGTAACATTGCTCTCTCTATTGAAATTATTAGTTTAACTTTTTGCATCTTGATCTTTGGTGAATTAATACCCAAAATATGGGCCGCCAATAATCCGGTAACATTTGCTAAAGTAATATCAATTCCCCTTTATTGGCTTAATGTTATATTATATCCAATTGCCGAAATTCTTACTGAAACAGTCCGCGCAACTATTGGTCTGTTTAAACTTGATAAAAGAAAAAGTGCTATTCTGTCAGAGGAAATAACTGAACTTGCCAACCTTGGACATGAAAGAGGTACTATTATTGAAGAGGAACATGGACTAATTAACAGCATCGTGAATTTTAGGTCTGTAGCTGTTTATGAAGTAATGACTCCACGAGTAGATATTATCTCAGTCTCAACAGAAACAAACTTTAATGAATTATTAGATTTAATTAATAATACTGGTCATAGCCGTATTCCGCTTTATCATAATGATCTTGATGAAATAGTCGGTATAATCTTTTCAAAGGACTTGCTTCCTTTTATAAAAAATGTTAAGTCTAGAGATAGTTTTTCCTTAATAAAAATTGCCAGGAAAGCTATGTTTATCCCGAGAACTAAACTTATATCCAGCCTTATGCATGAATTTCAGGAAAAGAAAATGCATCTCGCTATTGTGGTTGATGAATACGGAGGTACCGCTGGTCTGATTACTCTTGAAGATATTATCGAAGAGATATTGGGCGAAATAAGAGATGAATATGATAAGGAAGAAAACCCAATTACAAAATTGGGGGATAATAGCTATATTGTCCTGGGAAAATTATCGATTGATGAACTAACTGAATTATTGAACATTACTTTTGATGAAAATAAAAATTATGAAACTATTGGAGGCATGATCTTTAATCACGCAGGACAAATTCCCAAAGAAGGATATTCATTTCAATTGAAAAACTATAAGTTCACTGTTAAAGAAATTCAGAATAAAAGAATCAAAAAAGTTCAGATAGAAATAATAAACGCAGAATGAAAAAAGGTTGTTTTATAAGGTCAGTCTTTATTTTAACTATTATTACAGGAATAATAGTTTATTTGGTCCAGACCAAATGGGATGATATAAAGAATTTACTTGCAAACGTTCCTCGCAAGGGCATTGAAAGAACCTTAGTTAAATTTAAAGAATCTCCGGAAAAAGATTCATTAAAAGTATTATTAGATGATTTCTTTTCTAAACGCCTGGTTAATTTTCATCAGATAAGCAATAAGATGTTTGATCCATTGGTATCATCTCTTAACCAGATAAATCCGGATAGCTCTATAAACTGGAATAAAATAAATGAAATTAAACAAATATTAAAAAAGATTGAAGATGAAGGATCAAAGAAGGACTGAAATTAAAGTCGGTATAACCGTTATCATGGGATTATTAATATTCCTCTGGATTCTGGGATGGGCAAAGAACTTCAGTCTTACATCAAACCATAAACCGGTTCTTATCAGATTTGATAACGTTACCGGTTTGGAAATTGGCGACAATGTCATGGTAAATGGTCTCCGCAAAGGATTTGTTAAGGATATGAAGATTCAGCAGGATCATGTCCTTGTTACATTATCTCTTGAAAAAGATGTAAATCTCAGAGAAGATGCACAATTCTCCATTTCAATGCTTGATCTTATGGGAGGCAAAAAAGTTGGCGTGTCACCCGGTGTTTCATCAGCGGATTTCAACTATAATAGTGTTCATAATGGTGTCTTCTATGCAGATATTCCATCTGTTATGTCAATGCTGGGCTCCGTACAGGGAGATATTGTTGCTTCCTTAAAAGATATGCGTATTACTCTTAGTTCCGCTAATAAATATCTCACCGATGATGAACTTACAAATAATATTAAAAGCTCTGCCGCTAATCTCAACCAGATTTCCCAGAAGATGATCCTGATGATTGATGAGAATCGTGAAAGTTTTAAAAAACTTGCATCCAATGGTGCTGCAATTACTAGTGAAGCAAAAGACTTTATTGCCAATAATAAGGAAGGGATAAGAACTTCACTTGAAGAACTTAAGGTACTCCTTAAGAAAACAGATACACTGATGACTTCCGCTAATGAGTTTACATCTGAGGTTAAAAATAAAAATAATAATCTGGGCAAATTACTGTACGATAAAGAACTATACGACAATCTTACTCAGTCTGTTGCCAAGTTGAGTGAATTATCTAAAATCCTTCTGGAACAGATTAAGAAAGAAGGCATTAATATAGATGCGCACATCAAGCTTTTCTAAATTATATATTTTATGTATATGTCTATTCTCCCTTGCATGGGCTAAACCGCCAGAACCTGTAAAGGGTCAGCATGGAATGGTCGTCTCCTCAAGTAAACTGTCCTCTCTTGTCGGAATTGAAATATTGGAAAAGGGGGGGAATGCAATTGATGCAGCTGTGGCTGTAGGATTTGCTTTGGCAGTTACTTATCCTTCTGCAGGTAATATCGGCGGTGGGGGATTCATGGTTATCCACCTTAATAATGGCACCAATACTACTATTGATGTCCGTGAAACAGCGCCTCTCAATGCGTATCGCAATATGTACCTCGATAAAAATAATAAGTTTGATCCTAAACTAAGCAGCGAAGGTATTACCTCATCAGGTGTACCGGGTACTGTTGCAGGACTCATATATGTCCTTAAGAAATATGGAACTCTTAAACTCAAGGATGTAATCCAACCTGCAATCGATCTTGCAGAAAATGGATTTATAATTGACTATAATCTTGCAGAGTCATTTGCAGGTGTGAAAGATGATCTAATGAGGTACCCCTCCTCAAGGAAAATATTCTTTAAAGATAATGATTCCCTATATCAGGAAGGCGATACTTTCAAACAACCTGAATTGGCTAATACATTAAAGCTTATTAGAGATAATGGTATTTACGGATTTTATAAAGGTAAAACTGCTGATCTCCTTATTAACCAGGTTAAAAAGGATGGTGGATATATAACTCAGAAAGATCTGGACAATTATTATCCTAAGGAAAGAACCCCTGTAACCGGAACTTATAGAGGATACGATATCATCTCCATGCCTCCCCCAAGTGCCGGTGGCATTGCCTTAATTGAGATGCTCAATATTCTTGAAAACTATACATTCCATAAGGATGAGTGGGGGAGCAGCTCTTATCTCCATCACCTTGTAGAATCTATGAAATATGCCTACGCCGATAGGACCCGATACCTGGGAGATAATGATTTTATCAAAGTCCCTATTGAACAGTTGACATCAAAAAAATATGCACATGATATCTTCAATAAATTAACAAATATAGCCGTTCCTTCCTCTGAGATCCACCCGGGAGACTTCAAATCCTTTCATGAAAGTGATCAGACAACCCATTACTCCGTTTGCGATAACTTCGGTAATGCAGTCAGCACTACTACCACAATAAATTCATCCTTCGGCAATAAGATAGTAGTAGCTGGAGCTGGGTTTTTACTAAATAACGAGATGGATGATTTCAGTGGACAACCCGGCGCTCCTAATCTATATGGACTCTTAGGCAGTGATGCTAATTCAATTCAGCCCGGAAAACGAATGTTAAGTTCAATGACCCCTGTAATCGTCCTCAATAAAGATCATAAACCCTGGATCATCGCTGGCTCTCCTGTTGGATCTACAATTATAACCACAGTCCTTCAGGTTCTGTTAAACTGCATCGACTTCCACATGAATATTCAGGAAGCTGTCAATGCTCCCCGTATCCACCACCAGTGGTACCCGGATGAAATTGATTATGAAAAGTTTGGCCTAACTGAAGATGTTCAAACTAATCTTGTAAAAATGGGTTATAAGATAGGTGATAAAAGAACCCTGGGTAGAGCAGAATGTATTATGTTCTCTGATAACTATTTTTATGGAGCAAGTGACCCTCGTGGATACGGCTCCGCAGAAGGATATTAAATATGATAATTGGAATTGGCATCGATATAATTGAGATTTCAAGAATAAAAAAAAGTATAGAAAAATATGGCGATCATTTCCTGTCCAAAGTATTTACCCCCGGCGAAATAGAGTATTGTGAAAGCAAAGCCAGCAAATATCAGCACTACGCCGCACGCTTTTCAGCAAAAGAAGCAGTAGCCAAAGCCATGTCCACTGGGTGGAATAATGAGTTCAGCTGGCAGAACATAGAGGTCTTTAATGAACCCACAGGTATGCCATATGTTAAGCTAACAGGCAAACTTGAATCCTTTCTTGCTGATGGTAAAGAACTCAAAATCTCTATGAGTCATTCTCAGGACTATACCACATGCGTAGCCATCATCTATAAGAGCGATCCCTTAAAATAACTTTCGGTATTTACAATAAAGAATCTATTTGTTATTTTATGGCTTAAATTTGATTTATCTTAAAAAGGAATAAGTCTTCGAACACATTAAGCCAACAGATGGAAAGCTGAACGCAAAAGTTCTCATCCTTAATCAGAGCTATGAACCATTAACTATATGCAACATCAAAAAGGCAATGGTTCTTATTTATATGGGCAAAGCGGAGCTTCTATTAGATAATAAAAAGAAAGTAATTAGAACAGTAAGCAAAACTTTCCCCTGGCCGAGCGTTATTCGTCTAAACTATTTCATAACTGTCCCCTATAAAAAAGTAGTATTAACAAGAAAAAATATCCTGCGTAGGGATGCCTACAAATGCGCCTACTGCGGTCGTAGCGATCTCCCTTTAACAATAGACCATATTATTCCTAAAGCAAAAGGGGGAAGTGAGAGCTGGGAAAATCTAGTGTGTGCATGTACAAATTGTAATAACAGAAAAGGCGGTCGCACCCCCGAAGAAGCTAACCTTCGCCTTACTTATAAACCCTTCAAACCTAACCATATAATGTTCATCAAAACCATTGTGGGTAAACTCGACGAAAACTGGAAACCCTACCTTTACCTTGCCTGATAAATTTTCATAATTATTATCTCCATTATTGTTATTTTTGTTAATTATATAATAAAGCTTAATTAATGGATAAAAAAAGAATACTAAGCGGGATGCGTCCCACAGGTAAGCTTCATATAGGACACTATGTCGGCGCTCTCGAAAATTGGGTAACCCTTCAGGATGAATATCAGAACTTCCACCTGATAGCTGATTACCATGTACTTACTACTACTCTTAACACCGATGATATCTACCAGAACTCAATCGATATGATGATTGACTGGCTCGCCGCTGGTCTCGATCCCCAAAAAAGCCTTATGTTCCGTCAGTCTCAGATTAAAGAGCATGCCGAATTAAACCTAATTTTATCAATGCTTATCACTGTTAATAGACTTGAAAGAAACCCTACTCTCAAAGATCAGGTACGCGACCTGAATATCGAGCATATTATTTTCGGACATCTCGGTTATCCTGTCCTCCAGACTGCCGATATTCTTCTCTATAAAGGCGATATAGTCCCCGTAGGCGAAGATCAGGTCCCACACGTAGAAATATCAAGGGAAATCGCCCGCAAGTTTAATAATCAATACGGTAACGTATTCCCTGAACCGGAACCTAGACTCTCAAAGTTTGCACGCCTTCCGGGACTCGATGGTGATGCTAAAATGAGCAAATCCCTTGGTAACACTATATTCCTGTCAGATGAACCTGAAATGGTAAAAGCAAAACTTAAAAAAGCAGTCACCGATCCTAATAAGATCAGGAAAGGCGATCCCGGAAACCCGGAAATATGCCTCGTATTTGCCTACCATAAGAAGTTCAATCCAAATGAAATAAAGGAAGTTGAGGCAGGATGTCGTTCAGGCGCCCTCGGTTGCTTCGATTGTAAAATGAATTGTGCGTCCAAAATATCTTCCTTCCTTGCTCCGATAATTGAAAAAAGAAAGTATTATGAAAATAATCTCCCTCTCATAAAAGATATTCTTGCGGATGGAGAGCTCAAAGCTAAAAAGATCGCTGTGGTTACTATGACGGAAGTTCACGATAAAATGAAACTGGGATAATCTCTTGTATAAAATCAAATTAGATAAGTTCGAAGGTCCGCTTGATCTCCTCCTCTTCTTCATTAAAAGAGATGAGCTTGATATATACGATATCCCCATCTCCAAAATAACAGGTGAATTCCTTGAATATGTCAACCTAATAAAAATGCTCGACCTCGAAGTAGCAGGCGACTTCATTCTCATGGCCTCAACCTTAATGCATATAAAGGTACGCATGCTCCTGCCAAGGGAAGTAGATGAAAAAGGTGAGGAGATTGATCCCCGTGCCGATCTGATAGCCGCTCTTCTTGAATATAAAAAATATAAGGAAATGAGCGAGGAACTCTCCTATTTTGAATCAGCACAGCGAAAGGTTTCCTTTAGGGGTAATTTTACACTGGATCAAAAAGAAGCACCGCCTGAGTATGACATTTTATTAAAAAATATTACTATTTTTGACCTTGCCAAAGCATTTAAGAAAGCGATTGAAGGGTTAAAACCTCAGCCGGTACATGAAGTAAATAAAATAAATATATCGATAGATGAACAGATCCAGTATATTCTCGACCGCCTGAACGCTGAGATCGAAATCCATTTCTTAAGTCTTGTAGAAAAT
>JARLHD010000394.1 GCA_031292435.1 Ignavibacteriaceae bacterium | reverse complement strand
TGGCAAGTAATTGTGGCAAAGAAGTTACTTTATCCAAATTGCTTGGCATGATAAATAGTAACGGTAAAATTATTAAAAGTAATACGACTATTTCTGATTATTGTTGTTATATTGAAAATAGCTTTATGTGTTTTTTTGTGAATCGTTATAATGATAATCTAAAAGCCCAACAACAGGCCCCAAGAAAAGTATATTTTGTAGACCATGTGTTAGCTAAAATTTTGGGGTTTCGGACAAGTGAAGATCGTGGCCGTACATTAGAGAATATTGTTTTTGTTGAATTAAAGCGCAGGGGACATGAGATATTTTACTACCGCGGCACTAAGGAATGTGATTTCGTCATAAGGGAGGGTTCTCGTACCCAACAAGTTATTCAAGTTTGTCTTGAATTGCATGATCCATCAACTAACGAAAGAGAAGAATCAGGTTTAATCGAGGCGATGGATAAATTTTCTTTATCTGAAGGCTTGATTATTACTGAGAATGAAGAAGGCGGAAAAATGGTAGAGAAGAATGGCAAAAAATATCACATTATCATTAAGCCAATTTGGAAATGGTTGAGAATTTTTGAAAACTGAAGTTTGTATCCCATTAGCAAAGCTGCGCAACAATAAAAACTGACCCTGTTAAGATGCAATCTTTCTTTGATAATCGATAGAAGGATTGCTTAAGATGGCACAACCCACATTGCAAGATGTTGCTAATGATATGACTAACTGGCGTCAATCGCGATCAAAAAGGGGGCCGATCCCTGATGAGATCCGAGCAAAGATTGCCACGCTCGATTCCCGGTATCGTATTTCTAAGATCGCCAAAACGCTAGGGATCAATACCGTTCAGATAAAACTCTTTAATAGCAAGAATAAAACAATACCTACACCCCCGGTAGGTTTTGTGCGGATTAACCAGCCTCAGCTAGGAACTAGCAAAATAGAATGCCAACTAAAGCGTTCCGATGGCACCACCCTAGAGTGCTCACTTGATCCTAGCTCTTTGAGCAAATTGATCGGAGATTTTTTATGCTTGCGTTAAGCCCACAGTTATCAATTTTCGCAGCACTTCAACCGATTGATTTTAGAAAAGGGATCGATGGCCTTATTGGTGTTTGTCGTCAACAACTGCTAAAAGAACCACTAGATGGGGCTTTGTTTTTATTCCAAAACCGCGCACGAACCGCCATCAAAGCGCTTTGCTTTGATGGTCAAGGATTTTGGTTATTTACTAAGCGCCTTTCGACAGGGAAATTCAATTGGTGGCCAAAGAATACCACGCTTGATTACAGAGCTGTTCAGGTTCTCTTCAGTAACGGAAACCCAGACCAAGCGCAATTCACTGAAGATTGGCGGCCTTTAGGCCGCAATTAGCTCAGTCGCGGCACGAAAGTGCCAGGGTAAATATTTTTCTGGCTCACGGCTGGCTGTTAACCAATTAACTTGCAGCCAGTTCAAATAAGCATAAGCATTAATCCCATTCTTTTCACACGTAAATACTAGGCTGAACAGCTCGCTCCATATGCCTGCGCTTACTAATGTCATAAAAAATAATGATGTTTTTCTACCCATCGCCATGGGGCGTAGTGCCCTCTCGGTGGCATTGTTATCTAAAGGCATCCCAGGTATGCGGGTAAAAGCCGCAAAACCATAACGACGTTTCAGCCAGTAGGTGAATGCTTTACCCAAACTACTATTAGGCTCAACTCTTTTTTCTCTAAACAGCCGAATCATCTCTCGGTACATCGCGCGCAATATCGGCAAACTGTGTATGTGATGATAGCGTTGCCGTTCATTAGGTGCCATATCTTTTGTCGTTTTATCATTTTGGTATATTTGCGCAATTAGGCCTAAAAAATATTTGCATTCGTCTGGTGAAGATTTCAATAATTCAACAAATTTACGCCGACCATGAGCAAGGCAGTAGCCTAATATAACCCATGACAATTTCGGGTCGCTATTACCACCGGCATCAACCATCAAAGAAACAACTGTTTTGTCTTCATCATCTCGCTGTACTAATAACCCAGTAAAATTTTCAGCTAAGTATTTATTGCTTGTAAAATACAAAATGATATCGTTCCCATTTGATTGAGTGCATATGCTACTCGTGTAGCAGCCTTTCCTGATTTTTTCGCCTGATTCATAGCGTTCTTGTATTTCCCGAATACGTGCCGTTGTGTCGTCACCGCCAAAAATGATACCGCCTTGCGCACTTTGGCTTAAGGTATTAAATACTGAATGACCAACACGCTCCCATAATTCTTTTGCCATTACCCATAACGTCGATTGTGGGATCTCTACACCAAACAAGGCTTGCAGCCGCGATAATCGATTCAATGGCATACCTAATGCTCTTTCAACAACGACTGCACTTCTTGCTTCATTGGTATGGCGTGGAATGGATTTTCCAGGAATTTGTTCTAGACCACAAGCATTACATCTCAACACTTTTTTGCGATGGCGTGTAACTTCTATTAATGGACTAGCGTCATATTGGATACCTTGGCGGTCCTCACCTTCGTATAATTTACCCTTTGAGCAACAAGGGCATTGCGAACCTGGCTGATGCTGATTTTCAATAATATCAATCGGTGAATTTGGATAATCGTTAAATCCATTACGACCGCCGTTCTTGGCCGAACGGCGGCGTTTTTTCTTCTCTAAAGGTGCTTCTTCATCCGCTGAATTCACTGACGTAATTTGCGGCTCTAATACGTCTGGAGCAATTTTTTTAGAACCTCACTATCGCTGCCAAACATTTTTTTTAGCATACCCATCGATATTTTGGCTTCTTTCAGCTGTTTCTGTAATTCAATAGCGAAATCAATAGTGTTTAGTACGGCTTCTTTCGAACAGTCGTCTAAATTACTGTCGCCGACCTTCCTTTTTATTTTGTCTCGCTCGGATTGATTTAACCCCGCTATTACAGGCTTTTTCATGTTCATATCCCATGAGTTAATTGATGAAAGCGTGAATTTACACTACTATGATCTAAGATGCAAGATAAGGGTTTCGGCAAACTACTTTAGCAGAATATTGAGGGGATATTGCACAGGGTTGCTAATGGGATACGATATTCATGAAGATGAACATCTAGGTATATAACTTACCCTTTATTATCGATAACGCCATGTTGATTTGTAAGATGTCCAATCGAATTAAACATAGTTCTTTGCATCATCTAAATATCGCTCTATTAATTCCTTTATCTCTGTAATCTCAAAATTTGGACATAAACGGGAAAATTCTCTGTCAAGCCCATAGGACCGTTTATCTAATAAAAGGTATTCATAATCTATCATATCTTCTATAATAATTTTAATGTTGTGCTTTCCTTCATCTTTCTGATATTTATCATTAAATTTGTTTTCATCCTGAACGCCATATCCTCCATCATAAAGCATGCCATTGGGTAAACGCACCATTATATGCCAGCATTCATCTGAATCCTTCACCATGATAAATACAATATGGATTTTTTCATTAAATCGTTCATTCCAGCAATGATAAAAAAGATTGGCGAATATGCCACAAGGGCCTGAATTTATCGCAGGCTCGCCTTCGTTATCCCCTTTTATCGTCACGTAGCCGTACAATTTATTTATTTCGGTGGATAATTCATTGAGGATTTTAATCACCTTGTCATTCATCTTGTTTTTCCAATGCAATTCTACTATCTAAAACCCATTGCGGGTGTGAAACCTATATATATGAGGCCCTAGAAATATGAATATCTTCTCAGCCCTTAGCAGGCATATATTTCAGGGTACCTAAAATACTTTCCGTTGAATGAAAATCTATCAGAAACCATAACACAGCATTCCGGAGCGGCCATAACGGGAGTATATTCATTTTCGTTTAAAAATCTATCCGGGCTGAATTGGAGCACTACATTATCATAATGCCCGGGAATCAGATCAATAATATGATTGATTTTGCATATTTTTAAACAAAGAATATCTTTCAAATAAAGCGTATTATTTAAAATAGAGTAAATGATCACCGCATTTAACTTCTCCGAGTAGTGGATCTCTTTATTAAGGGTATTCAGAATAAATAATGCACTTGCATTGACTACGCTAAGTTCATTAGACACTGGCATATGATTCGATAATAATTGGAGCAATAAATTCAAATCGCTTGCGTCATCAAGATTTAATTTTCTAAGATCCGTGCCTGTAGATGGGACAATTGTATTCTTAATCAAAAAGTCGTATTCAGGTAGCATCGCTTTATAGGCGGGAAAGTCTTTGTACAAGTAGGGTTTGTTAGTGAACAAAATCGTTGATTCAAAATGATTATCGCTGAACTGCATCGTTTCTTTCATAAGTTGCCTGAACAAACCTTTCCCTCGATATTCTGGTTTCACGCATACTCCATGTATTGCAGCTGTTTTGTGAACCTTACCATTAAGCATCAGCGTTATTGGCCACACACCGGCATGTGCAATCACATCGTTCTTATCCTCTACAATAAATGGGGTCGAATTTTCGCTCCAAGTGGCCTTATACTTCATGCCATTCATCGCAAATGATTTGCATCCAGGAAATATTTCATCGATGAGATAAATGCACCGATCAAATAACGCCGGATTTTTGGCGTAGTTCTTTTGCATGTTGATGAGATCCTAGTCCAAAGTTCGTAGATAGTTGTTGTTCTTCAAATGATATTACCATACGATAAGGAAGGCATTGAACTTTTCATTACTGATCTTATAATTTGTTTGTTGACTAGCATGAATAAAATATAGATGTGAGTTTATGCCTTTATTTTAAGCAAATCAGGTATCAAGTAATGTAATCTCGGAAATGATTTCAAAACGCCATTTACTTCTTTGATAGCTGTATTTGTATTTTCTATTTCGATACTATTGCAAGCTATGTCGATATTATATAGCATCCAAAATACTAAACTACCCACAATAGCAAACAAAGCTGCATTTAAGTGGTTTTCGTTAAACAGATCACATGATTTATTATAAGTTTTCAACATATTTTTGTAAATTTTTATTGAAACATTTTCAGTCTCTATTCCACTCCAACCTAAGCATGTTCGTACTATTTCACGGGTTGGATTCATTCGTCGAGCAGATTCCCAATCAATTAAAATCGGTTGATCTGCCTTATCCCAAATAATATTTAATTGATCCAAATCACCATGAGTAATAACAGCATTTTGTTTAAGTACCGGTATCACT
>JARLHD010000393.1 GCA_031292435.1 Ignavibacteriaceae bacterium | reverse complement strand
GAAATTGTTCCGGTTCTCCTTCACATTGGTCTTGGAACTTTCCGCCCCGTCGAGGTTGAAGACCTTACTAAACATAAAATGGACTCGGAATTTTTTGAGATATCTCATGCAGCTGCTGAAAAAATCAATAAAGCTATTTCTTCCAGGAAAAAGATTTTTGTGGTTGGCACAAGTACCTGCCGTGCTCTTGAAACAAGTGTTACTGCCGATAGATTTGTTAAGCCAAATCGTGGGTGGACAGATAAATTTATATATCCTCCTTACGATTTCAAAGTAACAAGTAGATTGATTACTAATTTTCATTCACCTGAATCAACTCTCCTTATGCTTGTTTGTGCCCTCGCCGATACGGATTTCATTATGAAAGCCTATAAGAAAGCTCTTAAAGAGAATTATCGCTTTCTAAGCTACGGCGATGCTATGCTTATTTTATGAGGTTACTTGCTATTATCCCCGCTGGGGGAAAAGGTACCAGGAGCGGATTTAATCTTCCTAAACAGTATCTTAAAATAAAAGGCAAGGAACTTATAGTTTATACTTTGGAAGTCTTTCAGAAAAACAGGTCGGTTGATGAAATAATAATCGCAGCCGACCCTTTTTATTTCAATCTCCTCTATAAGCTCAAAAAAAAGTATTCTATTTCTAAACTGAATTTGCTCGTGGACGCGGGAAAAGAAAGGCAGAACTCTGTTTACAATGGATTAATTTCTCTGTCCGCATCTGAAAACGATTTAATTCTTGTTCATGATGCTGTACGCCCTTTACTACCCGCTTCTGTATTGTCCAATGCAATTAAAATAGCTAAAGAAAAAGGAAATGCAATAGTTTGCATTAAAGCAAAAGATACTTTAATTCATAGTAAGGCTTTGGTTGAAAAATATATTGACAGGGATAATGTCTGGTATGTTCAAACACCTCAAATATTTAAATATTCGGTACTTAAAATAGCCATGAACAATGCGATTAAAGATACATTTAATGGTACTGATGAATCAATGTTGGTTCAAAGACTAAATCATAAAATAAGTATTGTAGAAGGGTCTGTTTTTAATTTTAAGGTTACCTCTAAAGAGGACATAAAATTTTTAATAAAATTAGTATCTTCTCCCCACAATAATTAATTAATAGAAATGAGGTTAACTCAGTTGATAAATTAACCTCATTAATTGTTATTCTTCTATTTTGAATATTTCTCGGTGACCACCCTCTAAAAGTGTCATATAATCTTTCATAATCTCCCTTACTTCTGGTTTTTGGGTTGAACCTGCCATTTTCTCCCAGACTGCCAGGCTCTCTACTTCCATCTCTAAAACTACAGTCCAGTAATTATAAACAGCATCTGTCATTATCTTTGTTTTCCCCATCCCTTCCATAACTTTACCCGCAGCTTTTAATATTTTAACAAGATCTTTTGCCCTCCCTGGCTTAGTCTGGAAAACCTCTCTTACTAAATACATATCTACTCCTATTTTAATTGATGAATTGTTATCTTTTCCCTTTAATGGGATATATTACTTGTATATATTCTATATAAGGTAAATATTACAATTTTAATTGACTCATTTTACGATAAATCACATTATTACGTATGGCACAATATTTCCTTATTAATTTGTTGGCTTTTAATATCAAATAAAGGACTTATGGGTACTGGTCAGACAATGCTAACTATGGCAGCAATGGTTTTACTCTCCTTCTTAATATTGAGGGTTAATAATCTGTTTCTTCAGACAACAACTACCCTGAATACTTCAAAATTTGATGTTTTAGCATTTTCCCTTGCACAATCTATGATCCAGGAAATTGAGGCAAATGCGTTTGATCAGAATACTGTTTCAGCGGTTGTCACTACTACAAGTGGTCTTTCTACTGTATTGGGACCTGAATCAGGTGAAACTTATGCAACTTATAATGATATAGATGATTATAATAACTATACAACAATTGATACAGTACCTAAAAATAGTGGAGTTATCTTTAATATTAAATGTAAAGTTGATTATGTAACTTCTGCCTCACCTGATGTCATTACTGCAACGCCAACATGGAATAAAAGAATAACAGTTTATGTTACAAGTCCTTTCATGATACAAAATGCTCTAACTAATCAATATTACACTAAAGTTAAATCAACTACACCTATTATTCAGGATACAGTAAAAATATCTCAGGTTTATAGCTATTGGAATTTTAAGTGAAATTATGGGTTATGTAACTATAATAGATATTGCAGGTTCTATTCTTATTGGTGGCATGCTGTTGGGCATCCTTCTTAAGTTGAATAATAATGCATCATGGAATACATATACAAACTCAGGTGAATTAAATTGTCAGACTAACCTGGCCCAAATGAGTCTTATTCTCGAAAATGATTTCAGG
>JARLHD010000392.1 GCA_031292435.1 Ignavibacteriaceae bacterium | reverse complement strand
TAATCTTTTTTAAGTGAAGAATCGTAATAACGCCTTTTCTCTGATTTTACGAAATCTGCTATATCATCCCTAAAATCTTTCTTTTCATCTGTATTTGCATCAGGTTGAGGAAATGGATTTCCAAAAACTCTGGCTCTCCCATTTCGATGTTTAAAAATAATATATATACCTAAAAGGATAATTAAAAGGGGACCGACATCTATTTTATCAGAAAAATAAATTAGTAATCCGGCAATAAATAAAACTGCACCAAATAGTTTATTCCGTGAGTTAAACATTACTACAATACCGATGATAATCAATATAAATGGAAATGAAAAAATTTCAATGTCTAAATAAGGATAAAATGATTTTAACAGATATAATCCACCTATAGCTATCAATATAATGCCCAAAATTATCCGGCTTCCTAATGTTCTATGCTCTTCCATATTCATTACCTTTTTGAAATTTCTATATTAAAAGTATTGTATTTATTTAAAGGAAAGTAGGAAAAATCGGTGAAATAGGGAGAATTATCGGTAAAATTGTTATATTAATCTTTATTTTAAAGTAGAAATTCGGATAAAAGTTTGCCTAAAGAAAAAATTTTAGTTACAGCCGCACTTCCATATGCGAATTCCCCAATCCATCTTGGTCATTTAAGTGGTGCATATCTGCCAGCCGATATATACGTACGATATCAGAAATTAAAGGGAAGTGATATAATTTTCATTTGCGGATCGGATGAACATGGAGTCCCGATTACAATCAGCGCAGATAAAGAGGAAGTAAAACCTCAGCAGATTATAGATCGTTACCATAATTTAAATAAAGATGCATTTAATAAATTCGGAATGAGTTTTGACATCTATTCGAGAACCAGTATTCCGATTCATCATCAGACATCAAAAGAATTTTTCCTTGAATTCCATAATAGAGGACTTTTAAAAGAAAAAAAGACAAATCAATTCTATGATAAAAAAGCAAGGATGTTCCTTCCAGACCGTTATGTGGAAGGTACATGTCCTAATTGCGGATACCTGGAGGCTAGGAGTGATGAGTGTGAAAACTGTGGTACTTTATATGATCCCTCAGAATTAAAAAACCCAATTAGTAAAATAACAGGGGAAG
>JARLHD010000391.1 GCA_031292435.1 Ignavibacteriaceae bacterium | reverse complement strand
TCTAGTCCATGTACTTGGGTAGGGGTTCGAGTCCCCTTTCTGGCACAAAATCACCCTCATTTTCGACAGAAGATGAGGGTTTTTTATTGCCATTCCTAAAAGAAAACATTATTTATTTACCTGGGGAATAAAGTGGTTGCCGACAATTTAGTCATCAAAAAAGTAATGGGTCACCCTGATGAGTTTGTTTAACAGTTATATTTATTATATATTATCCTATAATTATTTGGTAATTATATTATCATTATGAATAATTTAAGTTTTCAATGGGATCAAAATAAGAACCTTGAAAATATTAAAAAACACAAAGTATCTTTTGACGAAGCAAAATCTGTGTTTTTCGATGACAATGCAAGGCTTATTCACGATCCTGAACATTCTATTGATGAGGAGCGATTTATTATTTTAGGTATGTCAAGTAAATTAAAAATCTTAGTTGTAGTTCATGTTTATAGGGAAAATGATAAAGTTATTCGAATAATATCAGCAAGAAAAGCAACGAAATCTGAAATTAAATATTATTATGAGGCAAAATAAGATGAAAAAAGAATATGATTTCTCAAAGTCAATTAAGAATCCATTTGTAAAGAAACTGAAAAAACAAATATCAATCAGGATAGAGAACGATACAGTCGAGTACTTTAAGAAATTGGCTTCTGAAATTGATATCCCGTATCAAAATTTAATGAATATTTACTTAAGGGAATGTGCTGAAAAAAATACAAAGCCAAATATCCATTGGCAATAAGACGAATTACAACACTACCAATTAATTTGAAATATTTAGCATATCTGTTTTTTTTTCTTTTCTATTTTGAACTCCTGCCTTTTTGGTCAGGAAACAAATTCAACTGTAAAACTTGAGTTAGGACTCCGTGATACATTTAATGACGCATTCATTAAAAATAACAATGACGGAATGGCTCCTCTTCCTATAAATTTTCATTTAAGTGGAGGAATCAGGTTATTCAAAAAATATAAACTCGATTATAGAATCGGAGTAATGTTGTTCAGTAGCAATTTCCTCGGAACAGATGAAGGTTTATTCTTCCTGGCTGATTTATTAAACACCGGTTTTTTCAAAGAATTTACAACTGAGAGAATTAGTAAAATTAGTGAATTAAGACAATGGTTATTGAATCAACTATCCAAATAGATAAATCTATTATTAAATATCTTAAAGCTGTTAATGACAAATATGCTCTTGAGAAAGCGTATTTATTCGGTTCGTACGCCAGGGGAACAGCAAACGAAGATAGCGATATTGATATTGCATTAGTTTCTTCTGCCTTTAGCGGCGATAGATTTAATGATAATGTAGAGGTACGTGTCCTTACATGGGGAATAAACACAAAAATAGAAGCAGTTGCTTTTCGCCCTGAAGAATTTAATAAAAATAATTTATTAGTATCTGAAATTCTAACAAACGGAAAAGAATTGTTGAAAGTATAAAACCACAGCTGGATATCTGATTACCGTTCAGATTACATTAAATTATCCCTTCCCTAATGCTTCCTCTAAAAATTTATATACTCTTAGTTCTATACCCGGTGAAACAGACTCTCTATTACCCGCAACATTAAGAACCTTAATGTTATTATCATTGATCCATTTCAGGAGTTCTTCAACTGTAGGATTAAGCAAGCAAGGTTTATCTTCTTTTTGACACGTCTCGATTGTTAAGAAACTGCCATCTGACATCTTATCAGCAAAAACAACAGTACCATCAGATTCCTTTACATTTAGAATAGTTCTTTCACCATATGAACCATTACATTCCAATAAACCATAGAGATCCTTCAACTCAGGCTTCTTGCCTTCTTCTGTCATATACTCTTTAGGAGTATAACCACCGGTGGGAATTCCATAATTCTTTGCAAACTTAAGTCCTGCAATGTCAGCACCTGTTTGACCACCTGAGATGATTTTATTTATCATTCTTATTTACTATAATTATGCACAATTTATATCGCTATTTTAATTTAACTATATTTAATAATGGGAAATATAATTCTCCGTTCAAATTGTTTCAAGGATCAAATATTAAGGATCAAAAAATGAAGAAACTATTGCTAAGTATCCTGCCCTTGTTCTTATTATGTAGCTGCTCGACTTATGTTTCAAGGTATTTCTATAGTTATGAACAAACAGATAATTCGGCTAAACAATCTGTACAAAAAAATGAGCTCTATGCAGGCTATAACCAATATTTTGAAGATGACTTAATTAAGCTGCACCTTGATTGCGAGCCCATGGGCATCAGATTTTATTTCCTTAATAAAACAAATAAATATCTGAATATTATTTGGGATAGTACCAGGGTCTATTCGGGGTATCTTAATAAATTCGTCGTCTTCAGCCACTCAAATAAAGCTCAGGACAATATAAACGATTCTACTACATCAGAATTTATTAATAAAAATGTATTAGCTGAAAAGAAAGTATTAGAAATCCCCTATGTTATTAAACCTTCGATTATATTACCAAACAACACCTTGATGGATGAGATTCAATTCAATAAAAATGAATATATCCTTCCGTATCAGATTAGTAATAATGATACACTCAAAGAGAAATCAAATAGTGTAATAGGTAAAAGCATAAAATTACTATTGCCTATAAAAGTTGAAGGAAAAACAATTAACTATACTTTTGTCTTTACAGTAAAAGATTTTCAGATTTTATCAAAACAATAGATTACTAATATCAAGTTGTTCATAACTATCAGTCCATAGTCCTGGGTAGGGGATCGATTAACATTTCTTGCAGAATGCCTAAAATTGACAATTCTTTAAGGTCTCTCTTTATAAAAACCCAATATATCGTTTTACTTCTCTCATGTATAGCCTTCCCTTACTAACTCTACTGCCATTACTTACCCATTGAGGTATTATAAAGCAAGAATAAAGCGAGTATAAAGCGACTTGGACAACTTGGGATTATTAAATAGATATGAAAATTTCCCCCTTCTAACCCCTAACCTAATTATTTTCAGGAAGTTTTAACTTCCGATCCTAAAAAAAAGTTCCCCTCTATTAATAGTAGTTCAACTTTTTCATTTTTGGTCACCTATTTATTAAACAATTTCAGGATATAAATTCAGTACTCTTTTCTTATTTTTTATAAATAAAAAAGCCCCTGGTTTCCCAAAGGCCTTTCAAATATTTATT
Organism: Ignavibacteriaceae bacterium; assembly: GCA_031292435.1. Classification (GTDB taxonomy): domain Bacteria; phylum Bacteroidota; class Ignavibacteria; order Ignavibacteriales; family Ignavibacteriaceae; genus Fen-1301. Next base: position 5,843 of record JARLHD010000391.1, on the reverse strand, counting down.
TGATTAAATCTACTTCATCAAAATCATTTTCTTTGTCGCTCTGAAACTCTGACTTCCATCTACCGCATTTGCCTGGATAGAATAGAAATAAACTCCGCTTGATAATCCTGCAGCATTAAAGTTCATTATATGAACTCCCGACTGCTGAACTTCATTTGCAAGCTCTCTCACAGCTTCACCAAGTGCATTGAAAATTGTAACCTTTACATTACTGTTTGCCAGCAAACTATATTTAATCTGTGTCGTTGGATTAAATGGATTAGGATAATTCTGATCCAAACTGTATGTAGATAAAGCACCTATCTCTGCTTCGATTACTGATGAATATTTATAGCTTCCATCATAATCTACTTGTTTCAGACGATAATAACTTTTTGCATTTATTACATTATTATCAGCAAATGTATATCTTCTCATTTCTGTAGAAGTACCGTTTCCGTTTACGAAACCGATCTTTTCAAATGATGATTTATCACTGCTTCTCTGGATTTCAAATCCCATATTATTCTTTTCTGTTGCAGTTGTCCAGTTTATTATAACAGTTTTGCCATTTACATTTGCCGAAAAAGATGTCATCTCAACTGGTACAGGTGCCGGGAAATCTGTAGCATAATACCTTGGTTCTAACTGGTAACCGGCACTCAGACTTGCTGAAGAGTATTGACTCACTACTCCTATTACATCTCTTGGCCAAACAGGTTCTGGATTTCCTGGTATGCCTGTATCTGAATCTATAAAAACAGTAACTGTATCGTTACCATTTGTAAGTATAACCGTGCCGTTTCCTGAAGCTGGCCAGGTTCCGCTTACCTTTGACATACTTGGCAGTCTTACTAACAAAGCTTCATATTGTTCCGTGTTTACCTTAAACTGTCCGGGAACCAAATTAATTGGAGCAGGAAGAACTGCATTTTGTCCAACTACTATTACACTCGCATCTGTAAGAACATCTATTTCAGTCAATCCATTGTACTGATAAATATACCCCTTTACGATAACGCTATCGCCAAGGTTTAATGCGGGGGAGGTTAATCCCGTTTTGAATGTGCATATGCCTCCTGTGCCGTCCCAAATAAAATAAGAACGATTTGCTGTTTGGTAATTAGGTGTAAATACTACTCCAGTTATTGTAAGTGTATCATTTAACCTGTCAGGAATTAAATCAGCATTTGCATCAATTCGGGCTTCCGATATTGGAAGTACTTTTTCACCAATTCCCACTATCCATAAGTCAACATCAAAACTGGAGCCCCAAGCATTTGCTGCATCCATTGCATGATAAGTTCCATCACTCCACTTCTCCCAGGCTCTATGAGCTCCATTACCATAACCCAACCCGGTTTTGTCACATGCTAATCCAAATGTATCCTTATCCGTTGCTGCCCATTCCATTCCAATAAATATTGATTTTCCAACTGGAAGTGGATTAGCCAGGGTAAAGGAAGTCCATCCATTAGGGTTTAACAAATTTGATGTACTTGAAACTGTTCCTAATGTAGTGCCGGGTGATCCGTCGTTGTTGACGGATTTAACCACAAAAGATACCGGGCTGTCATTCGTACTTAATGTAACAGCAGTATAGAACATAAATCCCTTTAATAAATAGGGCTGGGCAAGATCAAATCTCTGGTATTTGCCTAAGTCCCCAAAAGGATTTGTCCCTACAACAAAATCATTACCGTATACTGTGTATATCGCCCCTGGATCCAGATAATTTAATGAATCATCTGGTGTATGTGTAACCGCTGAAAGAACACCATTTGTTTGAATACTCTTAAACTTAGGCGAGCTCAGATTTTCTTTAAAAGAAAATGATCTCTGCTGTGCGTTTAATAATATTGTGGTAAGAAACAGAGAACAACAGATTATAAATAATTTGTTCATGTGTACTCCATTGATTTATAGATAGATTTATGGTCAAACCATATACTCAACATTATATAAATTAATTCTATAAATCAATTAAATCATATTAAATTTCCATTAAATATTTCCTTCTTAAATGTTGAAATGCTTGAAGAAACAACTTTTTTGATTAAATTTTAATAACACTTTAGGATTGATTTATGATAAATAGAAATGTCCTTATAATTGACGATGAGGAGGGGCTGCGTAATCTTCTTTCCCGTTTATTAACTCTCGACAAATATAAAGTGTTTGAAGCCTCCAATGGCGAAGAGGGACTTAAACTGCTTTCCCAGGAAGATATCCATGTCATTGTCTTGGATGTTAAACTTCCCGGAATCTCTGGCATCGACCTTATCCCCAAAATTAAAGAATATGATAATTTAGTCGAAATAATTGTCCTCACAGCTTATGGTACAATTCAGGATGGCGTTACTGCAATAAAACGTGGCGCATTCGATTATATTACTAAAGGAGATGAAGATAATAAAATTCTTACTGCCGTTGAACATGCTATGCAGAAAGCTAATATGAGCCAGCGTATCGAACACCTTGAAAAACGTGTCAGTGAGAAATATAATTTTAATAACATTATTGGTAAGTCTTTAAAAATCAGGGAGACAATAAATTTAGCTAAGAAGGCCGCGGAAACTGATGTAACTGTTTTGCTCACAGGGGAAACGGGTGTCGGAAAAGAAATATTTGCCCAGGCTATTCATAATGAAGGTGCCCGGAGTAAATATTCTTTCGTGCCTATAAATTGTTCCGCAATATCCAAAGAACTTCTTGAAAGTGAGATGTTCGGATATAAAGCTGGTGCATTTACAGGAGCTGTCAAAAATAAAAAGGGACTTTTCGAAGAAGCAAATGAAGGAACTATCTTCCTTGATGAAATCGGAGATATGGATATCTCCCTCCAGTCCAAAATTCTCCGGGTGCTTGAAACAAATTCTTTCATCAAAGCCGGGGATACTAAACCAACTCTCGTAAATGTCCGGGTTATCGCCGCAACTAATAAAAACCTTAATGTTGAAATATCTAAAGGTACTTTCCGCCCGGATTTGTTTTACCGGATAAATACAATGAAAATTGAGATTCCTTCTCTAAGAGATAGGAAGGAAGATATTCCACTGTTTATTCAACATTATGTGAATCAGTATTCTCAGCATATGAATAAAAACATAGGGGAGATAGATGAAAAATGTATCGAGAGATTAACCCGCTATAGTTTTCCTGGAAATGTAAGGGAATTAAGAAATATTATTGAACGTGCTATTATCCTTACTGAAGGAAATATTCTCCTCCCTTCTTCATTGCCCGCTGATCTTTTTTCCGGTAATATAATAGATTCCACACCAATGATGGATAAACTGGATGAAGTTGAAAAACTTCATATATTAAAAATACTCGAAGATACAGAAGGGAATAAAACAAAGACTGCTGAAATTCTAGGAATAGGCTTAACTACTCTATATAGAAAACTTAAAGCCTATAATATAGATTAAATACACTTCCGTAATCTATTCAAAACGGCAAATCACATTTTCATAATGGTATGATTTTTACCCGCTTTACCTGAAAATATCCCTTATTAACAACTTAATAATTGGCACTCCATTTGGCAATGGACACCAACATTAATGTAAGGAAAGTGTCTTATGAGATGTTTCAATATAATATGTGTCAATGTGATAGTATGTCTGTCTTTTATTCTAACTGGAACTACAACTTTTGGAATGAAACCAACTCTGCCTGATTCTTCAAAATCAAATGATTCAGTTGTGGATGAATCAACAGGTGAGCCTTTCGCATGGGGTGATTTCACATGGTTGAATGGTACTAATCGGCAGGATTCTGCTCTGCTTGACTCCAAATATTTTACGGGTACGGTTGTTACAGATGTAAATTATAATTATTCCTTCAATCGCCCAATCGATCATACTAATGTTGGTTCTACTGCAACTTTCCGCGCTAATGAATTTGATTTGTCTTTCGTTGCATTCGGTGGCGATTTTCATTATGGACATGCCCGTGGAAGATTATATATGCAGTTTGGCACCCGCGCTACTGGTGTGCCTCGTAACGATTTAAGTGTACTGCGTGGTCAGTTCCAGCTTGATAATGCCTACAGGTATGTAAGTGAAGCTTACGGAGGTTACCACTGGGATGTTTGGCATGGAATAAATCTCGATGTCGGAATTTTTATGTCCTATGTGGGATTAATGTCATATACTAATTTTGAGAACTGGTCCTATCAGCCTTCATATACATCTGATAATACCCCATGGTTCTTTCATGGAGCTAGACTGCAGACTTTTCCATCCGACCGCTTAAAGGTAGAACTTTGGCTTATCAATGGATGGCAGACTTATGGAATGTTTAATGAAGAACCCGGTGTCGGCTACCAGATTCTTTACCGCCCTCAGGAATATATATCCTATGTTTTTAATGGATACTATGGATATGATACCCCTGCTAATAATAGTAGACTCCGTGTTCATAGTGATAATAGTTTTCAGCTAAGATATATTAAATCACCGGGATCCTTTATATCAAAAGCAGCTTTTTCTTTAACGGGTGATCTTGGTTTTGAATCTGGAGGGGGAGTCACTCCCTTCGGTGGTTCCGGTGGTCCTAAACAAAACTTTATAAGCGGTATGTTATATAATCATTTCTGGTTCTATGATGAACATTTGGCATGGAATATAGGTGGAGGATATATGCAGAACCCGGGGCGTTATTTAGTTCTTACTCCAACTGGTGTAGGCGGACAGGTTTTTACTGAAAATCCCGGCGATAAATTTAATGCCTGGGATATTTCAACTACATTACAATATATGCCGGATGAATATGTTACCTGGGAACTTGAATTTGTTCACCGGGAAGCTAACGTCCCTTATTTTGCAGGTCATGGAGGTGTAACTTCTCCTAACGGGTATACAAACACCCCCTTAACTCCTGACTGGACTCCGGATCTTGTTAAATCTGAATCACGTCTGATCTTTGCATTCTTATTCAGGATGTAACTTCATTAATAACCTCGAAGGTTTTCCTCATCCTTCGGGGTTTTATATTCCCTATAACTCATCCTGTTAAAATGATATGGTATGTTTTCCATTTTGGCATTTCAAACGGGATTACTTAATAAATTAGTTAAAATATAAGTCATTTTGAAGGTTAGTTAATGGCATATCAATTGGTTGATATACAAAAAAGGATAAATATTATGGCTGTTTTAATGATAATAATAGGAATCGTTTCTTTTGTTCTGATATATAAGTCAGTTGATTTTTTTAATAATATTTAATGGGAAATAATATGATTATTCTATTAGTAATTAGCGTACTTATTGGAATCTATCTGATCTACGCATTAATAAGACCTGAAAAGTTTTAGGTAATGAAATGAATAACGAAATAATTAGTGTAATAATAACATTCCTCCTTACCGTCCTGATTGCTATTCCTCTGGGAAAGTATATGAGTAAAGTATTTAAAGATGAAAAAGTATTTACCGATTTCTTTGCTCCATTAGAAAGATTCATATTCAGAATTTCTGGTATAAATCCGAAAGAACCAATGGACTGGAAACAGAATATGAAAGCTATGGTTCTTTTGAATGCGGTTTTCTTTTTCTGGGCTATGATTCTTTTATTACTGCAGCAATGGCATTTCTGGAATCCGGCCCATATAGGAAATATGGAACCTGCACTGGCATTTAATACTGCAGCAAGTTTCGTTTCCAATACTAACCTGCAGCATTATTCGGGTGAAACAGGAACATCATACTTTTCCCAGTTACTTATTCTTGTTTTCCTTCAATATGTTAGTGCCGCAACCGGGATTGCTGCCTTGGCTTTATTATTCAAGGGGCTTGTCCAGAAACAGGCATCTGATTTAGGAAACTTTTATAATATTTTCTTAAAGACTTGTACCAGG
>JARLHD010000390.1 GCA_031292435.1 Ignavibacteriaceae bacterium | reverse complement strand
GTGCACCGCCGCAAGAAGCAGCAAAATAACTGGGTGACCACAAAGTTCCCTTCCAGTAATTTTTAGCTAATGCAGGTAAGTGTTTCCTTATAGCGGTTTAAATAAATTCAATCATGTAGTATCCTTTGCGCTGAAATAAATGGAATTCATAGGAGCCAGCGTAAGATGACAAGGGCAGTATCAAAGGAAGTGAGAGAAAAAATTATCCGTTCATATGAACTTGGTGTGGGCACGATTGATGAAATAGCCATTATATTTGAAATACACCCTAGAACAGTAGCGAAGTATCTACAAATTTACAGAGATGGTGGAGATCTATCGCCAAAGCCACATACAGGAAGACCGCCTATTCTTACTAAGGATAAATTAGCAATAATAAAATCAATTGTAATGTCAAATAAGGATGGAACATTACAAAATTATGCTGATGCCTTTAAAGAAATAACTGGAATAGAAGTAACTTACGTTACAATCCATTATGCTTGTGAAAAGCTAAACATTCGTCGAAAAAAAAGAGTTTCTACGCTCAAGAACAAGATCGACTAGATGTAAAGAAAAAGCGTATGGATTACATGGATGCTGTGAGTGAAATCAACCCAGATGACTTGGTTTTTCTCGATGAATCCGGCGCTAATTTAGGAATGACTAGCGATTATGCAAGAGCAGAAGGAGGTCAGCGAGCGAAGGCACCAAAACCATTTGATGAAGGAGAGAAATTTTCTATCATTGGTGCAGTGTCCCTGACAGGGATAGTTGCCATGATGTATATAGCTTCTTCTGTAAACGGAGCTATATTTAAATCTTATATTGAGCAATTACTGTTACCAAAATTACGTCGTGGGCAGTTCTTAATATTTGATAATGTTAGTTTTCATAAATCTAAAGAACTTATTGAGTTGATTGAACGTACTGGCGTAAAAGTTGTATTTTTGCCACCGTATTCACCTGATTTATCGCCAATTGAAAAAATGTGGTCGAAGATAAAAGAAATACTGAAGCGAAAAAAAGCCAGATCAAAAGCTGAGTTCCATGAGGCATTATTTGGTGCAATTACTTCAGTTAATGATGAGGATTTTGAAGAGTGGTATGAAGCTTGTGGTTATTCAATTGCAGCATGAATGTAAGTAACAGCTCAGGTGGGTAACGGTTCGTCTGTAGCAGAAGGGCGTCGTTGCGAGCTGACATATCCCCACAAAATTTACCACCGCCTTTTCATAGGGAAAACAATAGCTAGCAATGATTTTTTTGGTTATTCCCGCGTTTT
>JARLHD010000389.1 GCA_031292435.1 Ignavibacteriaceae bacterium | reverse complement strand
CATATTTGGAAATAAATAATCCTTCTGCAAAGGTTGAACATGAAGCAACAACTTCCAAGATCGGCGAGGATCAGATATTCTATCTGAATCAGCGGGGAATTAAAACGGAGGACGCAATAAATTTAATCGTTAACGGTTATTGTAAGGAAGTCTTTAAGGAACTCCCAATGGAGTTTGCAGTAGAAGCGCAGAAGCTTTTAAGTATCAGTCTTGAGGGGAGTGTCGGTTAATTAACAAATCATTTTAAGGATTTTAATACTTATGTTATTAGAAATAAAAGATCTTCATGCCAGCATTGAAGGAAAAGAAATATTAAAAGGAATTAACCTTTCGATCAATGAAGGTGAAATCCATGCAATTATGGGTCCTAATGGATCAGGGAAGAGCACACTTGCCCAAGTTCTGGCAGGCAGGGAAGAGTATTTGGTTACAAAAGGTGAAATTTATTTCAAAGGAAAAAACTTACTTGAACTTGCACCAGAAGACCGTGCTCGTGAAGGTATATTTCTTGCTTTCCAATACCCTGTTGAAATTCCAGGTGTAAGTAATACCAATATGCTTAAGACAGCAGTTAATGAGATCAGGAAGTACAGGGGGGAGGAAGAATACGATGCGATGGAATTTCTACAGATGATAAAATCTAAAATGAAATTAGTTGAACTGGAGCAGGCATTATTAAGCAGGGCAGTTAATGAAGGCTATTCGGGCGGGGAGAAGAAAAGGAATGAAATATTCCAGATGGCAGTTCTCGAACCTAAATTGGCGATCCTGGATGAAACAGATTCCGGGCTTGACATTGATGCCCTCAGAATTGTTGCTAATGGAGTTAATATGTTGAAATCTCCTGATAAAGCAACCATTGTTGTTACACATTATCAACGATTACTAAATTATATAATCCCTGATTTTGTTCATGTTTTATACAAAGGCAGGATTGTCAAATCAGGCGGGAAGGAACTTGCTCTCGAACTCGAAGAGAAAGGATACGATTTTATTAAAGATGATTCCGGTGTAATGGTATGATTCAGACAAATGAAATAAATAAATGGTATGTCTCTCTTTTCGATGAATTCGAACGGAATCTAAATGGAGAGAGTAAATCTCCTGTGCATCAGATTAGAAAAAAGGCAATCGAAGATTTCTCTCAATTGAGTTTCCCAACTAATAAAAATGAGGAATGGAGATTTACCAATATTGCTCCATTGCTTAAACACAAATTCAAACCGGCTATTAATACTCAACAGATTTCGAGGGAGGAAGTAAACCGGTTTCGATTTAAGGGAATGAAATGTTCATTCGTTGTATTCGAAAATGGATTTTATAATGAAGAATTATCAGATATCCGGTCGGTCGAAGATCAAATAACAATAAAAAGTTTATCAGCTGCGATAAAGGAGAATAATCCACAGATACAGAAACATTTTAATAAATATGCAGATACTTCAACACAGATATTTACTGCACTAAGCACTGCTTACATAATGGATGGAGTATTTATCCACATGCCGGAAGGTAAGGTAATTGATGAGCCAATTCATGTTCTATTCCTTTCATCTTCAAAGGGGGATGAAATATTATCTCATCCAAGGAATCTTATTATAACTGAAAAAAATTCTCAGGTTTTAATTATTGAACATTATGCCGGAACAGATAATTCAATATATTTTACGAATTCGGTTACAGAGATATTTGCGGGAGAAAATTCTGTTGTTCACCATACTAAAATTCAGGAGGAAAGTAAATCATCTTTCCATATAGGACGAATGGAAACTGTTCAGGATAGAAACAGCTTTTTTACTTCAAATATGGTTTCATTGGGTGGTGCGATATCGCGTAATGATTTTAATACAAAATTCATCGGTCCGGGTGGTGAATCAGAATTAAACGGACTTTTCCTTACAGATGGTTCACAATTATTTGATGCACATACACTAATTGATCATGCGTCACCCCATTGCAATAGTCATGAACTTTATAAAGGTATTCTGGATGACAAATCCAGAGGAGTATTTAACGGAAAAGTTATTGTACGAAAGGATGCTCAGAAGACAAATGCCTTCCAGGAAAACAATAATATTATATTATCTAATGAAGCCCTGGTAAATACAAAACCTCAACTTGAAATATTTGCTGATGATGTTAAATGTTCACATGGCGCAACAGTAGGACAGCTGGATAATGAAGCTTTATTTTATCTTAAATCAAGAGGGATTGGTGAGGAGAAAAGCAGGGATATATTGATCCATGCCTTTGCAAGTGATGTTGTACGCAGGATCAAAATTGATAAAATAAAAGAGCATATTGAAAATATATTAACCGAAAAGTTCAGCAGCTAATATGAAACCCGGAATAATAAATAAAGCCATATATGATATTGATAAGATAAGGAAAGACTTCCCAATCCTTAAAACGATTGTTCATGGGAAACCCTTGTGTTACCTGGATAATGCAGCTACCACTCAAAAGCCGAAGAGTGTTATAGATAGCGATGTTAATTATTATAGTAATCTTAATTCCAATATTCACCGTGGAGTTCATTTTTTAAGTGAGGCATCTACCAAAGCATATGAGGATGCGCGTATAAAGGTTCAGAAATTTATCAATGCAACGAGTGAGAAAGAAATTATATTTACACGCGGGACCACCGAATCAATTAACCTTGCAGCACAATCCTTTGGAAGATCAATCCTCGAAGAGGGGGATGAAATAATTATATCAACTATGGAGCACCACTCTAATATAGTTCCCTGGCAGTTAATAGCAGCAGAGAAAAAAGCGGTTATTAAAGTAATCCCAATTACAGATAAAGGCGATTTGATTATTGATGAGTATAAGAAACTACTTTCCCCAAGGACTAAATTTGTATCTGTAGTTTATGTTTCCAATTCATTAGGAACCATAAATGATGTTGAGACCATTATTACTTTAGCGCATGAGCAAAATGTACCAGTGCTTCTTGATGCTGCCCAGGCAGTTAATCATCTCCCTGTGGATGTTCAAAAATTAGACTGTGATTTTCTTGCATTCTCCGGGCATAAATTATATGGACCAACGGGAATTGGTGTGTTATATGGTAAAAGCCATTATCTTGAATCAATGCCTCCTTACCAAGGTGGCGGGGATATGATATCAAAGGTTACGTTTGAAAAGACAACATTTAATTCACTTCCATACAAGTTTGAGGCGGGTACCTCGAATATAGCAGGCACGATTGGACTCGGAGCTGCTATAGATTATGTTAACTCAATCGGAATTGAAAATATAGCCATACATGAACGCGAACTACTTGAATATGCAACTGAAGAATTATTAAAAATAAATGGTTTGAGAATTATAGGACAATCTGATAATAAGTGCGGTTTAATTTCATTCATACTTGATGGCATTCATCCTCATGACGTGGGAACATTCCTTGATTTTGAAGGTATTGCAATAAGGACGGGACATCATTGTACACAACCGCTGATGGACAGGTTTGGTATTCCTGCAACTTCAAGGGCATCATTTGCTCTTTATAATACAAAACAGGAAGCAGACATCATTGCAGCGGGAATAAAAAAAGTAATTGAGGTATTTAAGTAAATGGATTCTGAATTAAGAGAGCTTTACCAGCAGGTAATATTAGATCATAAT
>JARLHD010000388.1 GCA_031292435.1 Ignavibacteriaceae bacterium | reverse complement strand
TTCCAGACAGGATACTTTCCCTTTAATTTTAACTACGTTGGATTCTCCTCCCGCAATATATGCAATCCCTGCAGAATCGTATCCCCTGTATTCTAACCTCTTTAACCCATTTAATAAAATAGGTATACAATTTTTATTTCCTATATATCCAACAATTCCACACATATTTTTCTTTTATTAGTTATAAGTTTACTATTATTTTATTTTGGCTAGTTTTTGAACTGTAGTTTTAAGAACGCCATTATTCCGGCATGCAATTTTATAAAAATATACCCCATTAGCAACATCATCTCCATCCTGATCCTTCCCATCCCAATAAATTTTATTGAAACCGATCCTTAAGCTTGCTGACGGAATTGAAATATCCCTGATCAATCTTCCCGCCACAGTAAATATCTTTATTTTAAATTCCTCAGGAGATTGTGCTCCATGTAATTCAAATGTAAAATATGTATCGTTTTTAAATGGGTTTGGATAATTATATACATTTATCAGATCTGGCTGGGTAAATACATTAAATATATATTTATGCTCTACAGAATCAATAGGATTCCCGGAAGCATCCTTCGCTAAAATATCAAGCGTATCTGTACCATCATTTAAAATAGGACTGAATTTAATTGTCATCTGTGAGTTGGGATATGGAATAATCTTATAATCAATATCAGGCCTGTTAAAATACAGCGGAGCGTTGTTAAAACCCAGAACAAACATTGTGGTATCAAGTGAAAGAGGACTGTTGTCTTTAACCGTAATCATAATAACAGGTTTAGAAGATACCACATCTCCATTAATTATTTCCTTCCCGTCAAATGTAACATCAAATGTCGGTTTTATAGAATCCCTGCTTACTAAGAATGTTTGATTTAAGGTGTTATTAAACTTGAAAAATTCTGGTTTATTATAATCTATCAGTGCTTTTACTGTATGCAAAACAGGAGATAATGAGGTTGTGGGGATTACATACGATAATGTTTTTGTACTATCGGTTGTTATATTACTAATCCGTGTTTTATAAAATGAGGAGTCAGAATTATCAAGATAGAAATTTATAGATACAGTGTCTGCTGTAATATACCCACCGTTATGTACTCCGACATTCATTATAGTGGAGAGGCCTTGAAGTAAAGTATCCGGATTAAAACTAAATGCCGGTTTGTCCAGGTATAATTCAGGAAGCGATAAATAATCAATGTTAACATTTTTTAATATGTTTGGATTAAAACTATTAAAGGTAGTATCTTTAAAAGAAAACTGCATTTTCATATATGGATAAACATCACTGGAAAAATTACTTAATGAAGTATTAGAATTTAAATATGTTAATAATGTATCCCATTTATTCGTATTTGTATTTAATCCGTATAAGGATGCAATTAATGAAGTTGATGCGTTTTGAATTTTTGTTGTGAACGTTATGTCCTTCCACTTTGAACCCGGACCAATTGTGGGGGTTACTACTGTTCCTGTCGATTGTTTGTATTTACCAATAAACTTAAAAATCCTAGGTATTTTTCCTGTACCAAAAACAGATGTATATACTTCATTATTAGTCCAATCATAAGTCCACGCATAGAAAGCTTGGAATGGATCGTATGTAACCCACTCTTCCTCAAAAATATTGCTTTGAAGGTTTATCCTTCTCATATTTCCGCTATAATAATGTTCATAGGGAAATAAATATCCTGAAGCTACAAAAAATCCTACAAAATTAGGATATGAAGTTCCACTCAATGTATCGTCAGCTCCTATCTGAGCCCATCCATTTACTGGATCAAATTTCCTTAATATATATTTAAAATTTTGAACAGAGGAATCATGATATGCGAGGTTATAAACGTAGTCCCCGTCAGATGTCAAGTAAAAGGCACCATCAGCAACCTGACTTGACTCATTAAGCAATCCTGCAGGTATTATAACTCTTGAAGTATCACCGGAATCCGGATTTATTTTCAATAAAGAATGATGGTCACCGGTAGCCGCATAAATAAATCCATCCTTATAATAAAACATAGTATGCCAAATTGAAACTTCAACACCAGGAATTTCACCATAATTGAGCCCTTTTATTGTCCCGTTATTTCCTGATCCAATTTTATAAATTTTTGATTTATTATTAGTTTGAAAATAAGCCATACCTGCAGTAAAAATATATTTTCCATCTGTAGTTATACTTGTTAGCCCACTTAAATCATTAGGAAGTACTACGGAGAAAGTATCTAGCAGCTTATTGTTAGTAGGTCGGGCAGGCAAAAAAGATGAATTTAGAATAAGTCCGCTCAGGGAGTCTTTATAAAACACATTATCAAGATTAAAGGAATTTAATTGCTTCCCTTCCATATAATAACCGTTATGTGGAATATTTTCTATTATGAAAGCCCTACTAACTGTCCAGTTGCTGTACGTACCATTAAAATTTATTTTTGCTCTC
>JARLHD010000387.1 GCA_031292435.1 Ignavibacteriaceae bacterium | reverse complement strand
TATAATCATATCAAACAAATGGTAGATATCGATGTTAACTATGCTGAGAGTCAAGGCTCATTATGGCATTTTGCAAAGGATACACTTGATTCGAGTGATCCAGCAGAATTTGTTGCAACTCCATTTCCTTCTTTGAGCGCAGTGGGTGTTGGTCTTACTGCAGGTGCTGGTGCACAGCCATTAACAGGTGTTGCGGGTGCTGGTTCCACAACTATCTTGAATGCCCGAAATCCAGCTTTCAATAAAGGAGCTCTTAATCGTATTCAGTTCTTAACACCATACTACTTTCAGAAAGGTGCTATCTATTATTACACACTTCGCGTTGCAGTTCCAGTCAAATTAATGAGTGGATTCTTTGAACAACTTGATTTCCCTCTCTTCAATGTGCCAATGAAAATGAATTTAGGTCTTTGCGGAACTCAAGCTGGTCCACAAACTAACCCCTTTATGGCTTCTGGACTCGGTGCTGGTGTTTCTGTGCAATTCGCAATTGGTAATGCTGATATCAATCATCCAGCTATTGAATCAAAATGCAAATGGTATTTACCAAAAGTTGAATTTACACCAAAAATTACTACTTTATTAGCTCCACATCTCGAGAAAGGTTTAATTAAAAAGGTTATCTTCTACTCAGCAAGAACCGAACAAAACTTAGCTACAAGCAATACTTTAGATAAAGAGCTCACAAACGGTATTAAATCCCCTCGTAGAATTTGGACTGTTCTTCAGCCAAAAGGCTCAGCTACTTCACAAAATTCAGCCTCGCCATGTATTGCGACTGGTTCGATTACAAATGTGAATCTTCAAATCGGTGCTGATAACTTTTTTAAGAACGATCTCAAATTTGATTATGAAATGTATATGATCTTTAAACAACAACAATTTCACGGCGGTGATGATTTCAATTCCGGTTCACAGGTTTCATTTAATGATTTTGCAAATGGTGTTCACAAATATCACGTTATTGATCTCGCTCGTAAAGATTTTAACCCTGGTGATAATATCCCGCTCTTTCTTAGAGCGACTATTGGTAAAAATGGTGTGCCAGATTCAAATAACAATGCTTACCAAAATTATGATATCTTCCATAGTGTCGAACATGAACTCGAAGTTGTTATCAATATGACTAACCAAGACGTTTTCGTAAATGGAACAGTATAAATTAATAAATATTCTCTCGGGTTTGCAAAACATATACGAAATAACAAAGGTAATAATTATTATCTAACATATAAATATATAATAATTACTACAAACATGTCAAAATATCATCTCGTTCCATTTTCATTGGGTATTACACAAATTGCAAAAGTTAAACGTGCGTTGAAGAATAATGAAACAATTAAGTTAAGACTTTCAGCAAAAAGCATCGGAAAAGGAACGCATAAATTAGCCTTA
>JARLHD010000386.1 GCA_031292435.1 Ignavibacteriaceae bacterium | reverse complement strand
TGAATTTACAGTTTGTACATAAACGTCAAACGAAAATACATTACCCACATGAGTATCATTAGAAAAAGTCATCTTCCAGTATGGGTTCTGTGAAAATGATGTAGATACGAACAATACTACCATAAGTAGTGCGAACATGATAGAATGTAGAGATTTGTGTCTCATTTTATATTTCCTTTTAGTTATTGAATAACTTGTATTTTTATATTTACATGGGTATGCCATCAGGCATACCCATGTAATACTATTCTCTTTACTTCACTGAACTTTTTATCTGCAAAGGATGATTCTTTACACTGCGATTTACCAGATGACTTGGAGCTCCAGGAGGAACTTGTCTTGCTACAAAGTTGGAATTGTTATTATCAATCCATGTGAAGTCATCACTGGTAACCTGACCGTCTCCGTTTACATCATTCTGAATATGATAATCAAAATTTGCGTTATCATTATCTACGCCTGTGAAGTCATCACTGGTTACCTGACCATCTTGATTTACATCGCCGCTGTATATACAAGCCTTTCCGCCATGAATACCCATTGGATCCATGCTTCCGTCTGTATAAGCCTGACCAACACCTGAGGTGAAATCATAACTTAAAGCACCGCTAGTGAAACTATGAGCAGCTGCGCTCCAGGCTTCTACTGTGGTAGGACTCTTTACTACTATATAGTATGGTGTGCCGTTTGTTACTGTTGTGAATAAGAATGAGCCAACTCCTGCAGTACTTAATGTAGCTGTCCTTGATTCAACAATTGCTAAAGTACTTGCATCATGAAGTTCGACAGTAACATCTACAGGATTAGGCATTGAACTTCCACCTGAAACATACATTGCTTCTAATAATGCAGTAAGGTTTAATGTACAACCATTACTCACATTTCCGAGAGTGAATATTGTGTTAGTTAATGATGCAAAAGGATTTGTTGATGTAATGGTACCTGTTGGGCTTGCAGAACCCGTTCCCCCTAAATCAACCCAGGAACCTCCGCCTGCACTTGGACCTTGAGCGACTCTTAGATTTGTCGCATTATTAACGCCATCACCTATATCATAACCTATTTTTACAGTTCCGGCAGTAAATCCTGATCCACCTGAACCTTCAGAAACTTTGAAATATCTTACAGTTGAAACATTAGTTAATGATCCTGATAAAGTATTAGAGGGTGGTGCGGCATTAAAAAGTTCAGCCGTATAAGTCGAAGGTGTTGCATCTGTTTGAGTAAGACTTAAAGATATAGAGCGATAAGTTCCGCCTTTTCCAATAGGATAATCTTTTGTCGTTGTTCCTCCTGCAGTAGCATATAAATAAGCCATAGGACCGTTAACATAACTTCCTGGAACAGTTGTTCTTACCCCTCCTCCCAATGAAACAGTGGTGCCGTTTGTATAACCCATTACTAATGTATCAGGAATAGAAGATACAATAACACCCCCACTTAAAAATAATGTTGACACATGAACCGGTGATAACAAAGTTAGTGTCGTTCCGGAAGCTACCTCTATTGGGATTGGGTTGCTTCCAGAAAGAGATGTCGGAGAAAGAGTTAAATTTTGAGTTCCAGGTTTTTTGAATACAAATTTACAACTATCCGTAGTTGGGTTGGAGTTCTGCATAGTCCCGCCGGTTACTGTAACATCACCATAGAAATTCCATATGTTTATATTGGCCCCAGATCCCCTGGATAATGAAAAATTACCTGTTGTAAGATTAGCATTTACATTACCATAAATACTTATTGTATCTATTATGCTAGTGCTACTTGTACCACTTATTGCTACTGCGGCAGTACCGGTGACATTAAGGTTCCCCATAATTCTAAGATGACCTGAGTTAGTGGCGAAAAATTGTACACGGCTGCTGGCTCCTGTATTGGATATTGTTACTGTTCCATAAATTACAGAATCTGAGCCTGTTTTAAATGACCAACCAAAATTACCTGTTTGTGAGGGGCAAGTCCAGTTAACATTATAAAATTTCTGCGCACCTCCTGCCTTGAAACTTGTTGCTGACACTATACCGGTTACATTAAGTGTTGAACCAGTTGACCAGGTGGCAATTGGAAGAGCATTAGTTGTACCTCCCTGATTATAATTAACTACACCTGTGCTTCCAATAGTTAATACGGCAGGCGTTGTCATTGTCACTGTATAAGGAGCTGCACTCGGCGATGTACCATTAATATCAAGTGAACCATTTACTGTCATCCCTTCGTCTGTAACAGTTAATAAACCTGTTGTAGCTGTCCCGGTTATTGCAACTTTCCCTCCCAGATTTATAGTTACGTTACGAATACTAACTGAGACTGAAATAGTCACTGTATGACCACTTAGAATCGTCACTGCTGCGGCTGATAAAGAACTTGGTGTTGTCGATGCTGGTACCCAGCTTGAGCCATTCCAGTTTTGCCATGTTGTTGTTGATCCCCAGTCACCGTTTCCTGTAGATTGGAAATCACCTATTGAAGCCGCCGCTAATAGAGTTGGTCCGGATAATAGCCCAATAATAAAAAGTGATAAAAATAGTAACCTAAGTTTTTTCATACGAACTCCTGTTGAATATATTTATTGGAATAGAAAAATTGCAGAAAATATTTACTGATGGAATGTAACGGGAAAGGACAAATAAATACTGATTGACTTTCATCATAATCAAGATACATTATTTGAATAAGAAGTAAAATATTATGGTACATATACCTATCTTATATCAACTTTATCGTTTAAGTAAACGATAAAGAACTCATGTTCAAAAAATCACTAATATTTTAATAAAAGTCAAGAATAATAAAATATATCTTGATATTTTGAAAAAATGGAATATTATCTATTTAAATTTTAGTTTAATATGATTTTTATTTGGATAAATGACTAATGTTTGTGGAGCTCCGGGAGGAACTTGTCTGGTTACAAAATTGGTATTGTTATTATCAATCCATGTGAAGTCATCACTGGTAATCTGACCATCACCGTTTACATCATTAGCAATATGATAATCAAAATTGGAGTTATCATTATCTACACCTGTGAAGTCATCACTGGTAATCTGACCATCTTGATTTACATCGCCGCTGTATATACAAGTCTTTCCGCTATGTACACTCATTGGGCTCATGCTTCCATCTGTATAAGCCTGACCAACACCTGAGGTGAAGTCATAGCTTAAATTACCGGCAGTGAAACTATGAGCAGTAGCGCTCCAGGTTTCTACTGTGGTAGGACCCTTTACTACTATGTAGTATGGTGTGCCGTTTGTTGCTTTTGTGAATAAGAATGAGCCAACTCCTGCAGTACTTAAAGTAGCTGTCTTTGTTTCAACAACTGCTAATGTAACAGCATCATGCAATTCTACTGTAACACCTGGTGTCATGGTCATTGCTGTTCCACCTGCAACATACATTGCTTCCAAAAGTGCAGTAATCGTCAATGTTGTAATTTTATACTCAAATGCTCCTATATCGGGCGCGCTTCCCATAAACGGAATCCCAATATAAACTCCTGCGTCAATAAACTTACTTCCTGCATTTAATCTGAAAAATCCATTATCTGGAAGATTTCCATTTGCTTGTCGTGGTGCAGATGCAAGGGAGGTATCAATACTGACAAAATCTGATACTGAAGGAGTAAGACTTGGCCAGCTGTTATTTGATAAAGTCGCATTAATTATTGAGTTATTTCCAATATAAGATATACAATTTTTTATTATGTGCATGCCTGTTATTGGATTGTTAGTGAAGTGATAATTATCTCCAGTATTTCTATATGCAACACAATTATATAGTGTTTGCCCCGCTGTATCATTATTTTCATCAAATCCTCTTCCAGTATTTCCTGCATTATCAAAAGAAACGCAGTTTTTAACTATGTGAGGAGTTGCAACATAATTGCCCCCCAATTTAAATCCGTTTCCATTTCCATCAAATGTTGAACTCCCCCAGCTGTTTACACCATTCCTGAAGGCAAAGCAGCTGTCAAGTTCAATAGTACTGTCAGCCATCCATAAATCCCATCCGTCATCTGAATTCTGCCATGAGCGGCATCCTCTGCATACGTTTCCTTTTCCAATATACCATTTTAAAGAAAATCCATCTGCATTTCCTCCAATTGGAGGATCAAAGTTCAGATATGAATCAGTATTCAGAATTAAATTATGGCTTGCATAATTGCCATGATTAGTACCTCCATCGAATTGAAAACCTGAGTTTCTGTTGCTATGAATTTTACATGCTTCAATTATATTATAATGTCCCGTACATTTTATCCCATTATGATCTGCATGCATAATTTCCAGACCCTTTAAATGATAATAATCTCCACTTAAATTTATTCCATTATTTCCTGAACCCACTGTTTCACCAGCAAAATCAAGTACCGGTAATTCATTATTATAAGCCCAAATATTAATTGTACTCCCGGCAGAACCAACTTTGGATAATGCAAGTTCTCCTGAATAGCTATAATTTCCCCCTCTTAAATAGATATATCCCCCTGAATTTCCTACTTTAGTATTGGCAGCACCAATTGTTTTTAGGGGTAAACCGATTGTCCCTGGATTTGTATCAACTCCCGCCACGGGATCCACATAATAAGGTTGGGAAAATAGATAACCACTGACTATAAATACTATCATTAAAATATAACTGACTCTCATCTTAATTCCTGAAATTATTAAACGATAAAGTAACCGATAAAGTATTATTAATTAAAATAGGATAAAATAAAATTATTAACAAGAAAAATATTCTTTATTCAATCTTAATTGTTCGATAAATATAATTAAAATCACAGTATTTATAAACAAATTTTATCTCCCAAAATCTATTATTTGTTAAATTAAATAGAACGTTTAACTTACATAGATCACAATATTGTGACATTAAATCACATATATGCATTTTTTACTTGACTCCATTCCAATTATTTACTAAAATAAGTTAAACGTTTAACTGAAATTATGGCAACCATTAAAGATGTAGCAAAAGAAGCAAAAGTGTCAATCGCAACTGTATCATTAGTTGTTCATAAACATAATAGAATCTCTCCTGAAACTAGCAAGCGAGTCAATAAAGCTATCAAAAAGTTAAACTACCATCCTTCAAGATCTGGACGCAGACTTGTATCTAAAAAAACTGGTAATGTGGGTTTCATCCTAACTGAAGATCACTTTCTCCGCTCTGAACCTTTCTATACCAGAATATTTTTAGGGACTGAATTTGAAGCAAGAAATTATGAATATTATATCCTGCTTACTACAATTCCATCGGATTATAATGAGAAAAGTCATCTCCCTAGATTTATACTCGAAAAAAATATTGATGGTGTAATTATAGCTGGAAAAGTTCCGTCCTATATGATCGATCAAATTGAAAAATATGATCTGCCAATTGCTATTGTAGATTATTATCCTCCATCAAATGAATATCCTGTTGTATTAATAGATAATACCAGTGGAGGTATTACAGCAACTCAATTTCTTATTAAGAAGAATCATAAAAATATTGGATTTATTGCCGGGGATATAGATCACCCGAGTATCTATGATCGTTTCCGTGGTTATAAAATGGCAATGGATGCTGCAGGTATCCAATTTTCTGAATCGAATTATGTTGTAGATGAGAACTACACTTCGAGAGAGAATGGATATAATGCTGCTAAAAAACTACTTGAATTAAATAATGATGTTACTGCAATATTTGCGTGTAACGATGCCATGGCTATTGGAGTAATGCAATACCTTAAAGAAAAGGGAATTGCTGTTCCTAAGGATATTTCTGTGATTGGTTTTGATGATGTAGAAGCTGATTTATCTCTCGACCCCCCTCTGTCCACAGTAAGAGTCCCTAAGTACGAAATGGGAATTGAGGTAATGAAACTTATGGCAGAATTGCTTAAAGATAAAGATTCAACTAAGAAAAAAATTTTGGTGTCTGTTGAGTTAATTGATAGAGGATCTGTTACTGTGTGTTCTGAAAAAATTACTATGCCTGCATGAATATTTGCTAATACCGACTCCTTAGGTTAACGTAATGCATATCATCTGTAGGAAACAATAATAGAATAATTAAAGCGGACTGGTTATTGAAGAATTTATATTAGGTTGTAATGCAAGCTTTATGGTTTAATGGTCAACATGAAATTGAAGTAAAGGAGTTAATGATTCCCAAACTTCAGCAGGATGAACTCCTTGTTCATGTTGATGCATGTGGTGTTTGCGGTACCGATTTCCATATTTATGAAGGGCAGGCACCTTCCAGCATTCCCGTCGTGCTCGGTCATGAATATACAGGTATAATTCTCGAAATGGGGAGTAAATTCCATAATCTGAAGATAGGGGATAAAATTGCTATCAATCCTAATATCCATTGCGGGTATTGTGAATTTTGCAGAAAAGGAAAAATAAACCTCTGCTCAAATCTTAAAGCCCTTGGTGTTACCCTCAATGGCGGAATGTCCCAGCTTTCAGTTGTGCCTGTTACTCAGGCTTACCTCTTGCCAAATGATTTTCCATATAGCAAATCAGTATTTGCAGAACCCCTCTCGTGTTGTATTCATGGAATTAACCTTGCGGAAATTTTACCTGGTGAAAAGGTTCTAATTATCGGCGCCGGTACAATTGGTCTCCTTATGCTTCAGCTTGTTCAATTACGGGGAGCCTCCGATGTTATTGTTCTTGATCCTATCCGGTTTAAAAGAGATATGGCTTCTTCTTTGAATGCAGATCATGTCTTCAATCCTTTAATAGAAGATACTCTTGAGAAGATAATCCATCTTACATATGGCGGTGCGGATACTGTAATTGAATGCGTAGGGAATCAGGTTGCCGGGGAAAGTGCGCTAAATCTTGTCAGGAAAGGAGGTAAAATACTAATATTCGGATTATCGAATAATTCAGATTTAATTAAAGTTTATATGCAGACATTCTTTCACAAAGAGCTGACTCTGAAAAGCTCAATCCTTAATCCTTATACTTTCCAATCTGCTGTTGATCTTTTAGTCAATAATAAAATAAATGTAGAAATATTTAATCCACATCCTGTTCTGTTGAATCAGGACTCTGTAGAAAAGCTATTTAATCGTTCAGATAATAAGAATATAATTAAATTCATGGTTACACCGAACAATTAAATTATTTCAATAATAACAAAACTAATTCCTTAGGAGGATTTATGAGAAAAAATTTCAGACTGTCTTGGTTACTGCTTCCGTTTCTCTGGCTTTGCCTTGGATCTTGGAGTATGAACTATGCACAGTTAAGTCTGATTAACAATAATGGCGGATTTGATTCAAATCTACCATCATATTGGACCATCGGCAATATGCCCTCTGGCGCTACTTTAACCTGGGCTGCAGATCAATCTTACAGTATGGGTCACTCATTAAAAATAGTTAAACCCGCTGCCACTACAGATTCTGCTGCATGGGTATCAACTAATATGTGCGACCTATGGTCTCCGCAGAACACTGCTGGTGTTGATATTTTACTTGGTGCTAACGTAATGACATCAGGTGTAAATACCAATCCTACAAGCTTTGATCAGAGATGGTATGTCGCCTATACATTTTATGATAGCGCAGGAAACAAAATGGGTTCCACTGTACTTCCTATCAACCAAACAGTTGCTTCATCAACTGGGTTTGTAGCAGATACTAATGCAATAGGACAAACCATTCTTCCAAAAGCTTCATG
>JARLHD010000385.1 GCA_031292435.1 Ignavibacteriaceae bacterium | reverse complement strand
TTCTAAGTTCCAGTTTTTCAGGCTCTTTTCAAGTCCAGTTTCAGATTGATCATTTTTAATCACAAAAAGGGGAACTATGGAATCAAATGCAAAATCTTTTATAAGGCTATCTGTTTCGAAATGTTTTTTAAGAGTGGATAAGTATTTACTAAGAGCAAATCTATATGCAATTCCAGAAGTATTTTCTATTAGCAATTTTAATTCAGATCTATTGGACCTACCTTCCTTAAGATTGTGAAGTATGTCTAAATAACTTATGCTCGGCATAATATTGCTAATTATTTATAGTAAAATATGAATTATTAAGGAATTCTCATCATTTTATTGCTTGTCCTCCCATTTTATCCATTTTCCGTTATCCCATTTTAGAATTTGACTTTTAAGAAGATCTGTATATTCCTGTGATTCCGTCAAAGGGGGATTGAGGAAGCCTTTTTTGACAGCCGAATCTCGAAGAACTCTAAAATTATCTAAGATAACAATATCTATTTGTTTAAAATCATAACTTAGAAGGTAATTTATATTTTGAAGATTATCATTCGGATTTTCATTTACTAAAATGGAGTATGCGTTGGGATAAAAACTAATACCTTGTGCTATATTATAGCGCCCATTTCTAAATTTTAAATAATCGGTTTTAGGGATTCTGAATTCAAACATTAACTCTGCCAATTTCATATTTAATATCTGATATGCTGAAGTTGTGGGACAAAATCCTTCGATATTATTTAACTTCACTCCTAGCGTTATAACTTGTTCAAAACCATTATCAATTGCTTCAATTATAACAAATCTCTCCCCGGTAATCTTATCTGAATCAATTATTGCATCAAATGTATGACCTGAAATCCACATCGTACCTGGCAATCTTTTTCCGGTCCTAAGGTCCAATTTAAAAATAGCGGATGAAAAACTGTTTTGATTGCAAGCAAAAGCCAATAATTCTTTATTCCCATTTTCATTTATTATATCAACTAAATGGATATCATACAATGAATCGGGATCAGATATTTTAGAGTGAATTAGATCCTTAAAGTTATATTTCCAAATTAATTCATCCTTATAATTAAAACATGCAACTCTTCCAAATTCATCAGGATTATTAAGTGTTTCAATTTTTTCTTCAGTAATAAGAACTTCGTTTTTCCCATCATTATTAATGTCTACAATTTTATTTGTAGTCCTGAACCGGCTGCTATTGGTTTTGAAAACTGTATGATTTTCCTTTTTCCATAATATTTTCCCATCAATAGTTTTCACTATATAAGTATTGTCGCTATTTTCAACAACCGCTGGATTATTATCATAATCTCGGGCAAAATAATAACCCAACACAGCAATTAGTATCAATATTAAAAGAGTAACTCCCCAATTCCTCCTCACAGCCTTCTCCGATCTTTTAATTGGGTTCTGTTTTTTAATATCGACAAGGTTTCTTCTGTTTAAAAGATCGTTCAGATTATCTATTCCGGAGATATTTAAATCTCTTCTAGGGAATTCTTTTTTAAGTTCTTTTAATCGGGAAACCGCTGCAATTTTATCTTCTGAAGGAATAATAAATTGATTAGAATTTGAAAAAAATACGAGCTCAACTTTCTCTGCAATTATCTCTTCTGAAATGCCGGTTATATTTCCTTTAGCATCCACACCGCCGGTTGACACTGTACCTTGTTTTATTGTAATTAAATAAGGGGCATTGTAAAATTTTAGCAGCTGCTCAATAAATCCAATAGTCAAAGCTATTCCAAGGGAATTGCCCGTATAAATTCCCATCCGATTATCAAAATGAATTATAACTTCATGAAATTTGGAAATTCTTTTTCGTTTTTCACGCACATAATCTCTTGCTAATATCCATGAAGTTTTAATTTGTTGACTGATATGGTCTTCTATCTTTTCACTGCTTGGAATTATTATAAACTTATCCTCAGAGGTAGCCTTACTTATTTTGATAGTGATACTTTCAAGGAAACCGAACTTCAAAGAATTATTCCTTGAGATCTCGATAACCGGGAATAAAAGTTTATTATTATCGGGGGAATTAACCTTCTCTCCTGCCAATAATTTCTTTAATAGTTCAAGCCCGGATGTAATTTCGAAACTTATTAAGTTTAGTTTATCATTGTCTTCAAAGAAAATATCAAATGATAGAATTTTTTGAATAAAAATCAGGACCAATTCCGAAAAAGAGGGATTCGTACAATATGGGTCATATTCTTCAATTGCCTCAATCATTACATGCTTAATTTCAGTTATATATGAATGCAGAATATCGGGATTACTGGACTGGGAAATTAGATCATAATAGGGGATGATTAAAGTTAAAATTTGTTTGGATGATAAAGCAAATTGGAGTTCAGAAAGTAGCTCCCTTCTTTTATTTTCAAGTTCGAAAATTGTCATCCAAACCTTTATTGAAGTATTATTTAACCAATCAATATTATATAATTCTAATGAAATTTCCTCATTATTCAAAATAATATAATTTAACTTAATAATATTATTTTGACTTATTATAAAAGTTATATTACATTTTAATCGAAATAGATTTTTTCATTATCTATTATCCTTATTTTTATTAAATATTTAGTTGATTTTTCGCCCATCCTAATGGAATTCCCCACCTGCAGGATGGGCATGCTTATTCAATCCCCTTTTTTCATTAATTCCTAACCCCTTTTTATTATAAAATATTTATTATTATAAATCAGTTTTTGTCATATGAACCGATAAAATCAGCTGCTGGTCTTTCGGTATCTTCGAGTGGTGTTTTATTAAGTAATTCTAGATATCTAAAATAAGCTTTCTTAAAATTCTCGACATCGTCACGAAATTCATAGCGTTTATCGGTAAGTGGGAATCCATTCTTAATAAATTCTTCGATCTTGATACTATATTCCTTAGTTAGGTCTAAGTCTTCAATGTTAGATTCTATTTTAACGCTTAATATTTTAGAGAATTGCGTCAAAAATTGTCTCATAGTTTCAACCTCATATTTTTCTAAATAAATTGTACAATTAAAGGAATAAGTAACCTTCGTTGTACTAAACCCCCGATCTTCATATATCTTACCACTTCTTAATCCTCGTACCATAACAACATTCCTTTTTTGTTATAGAATAATTAATGCCCAAATTAAATGTAAATGATTTTAATTAAAAATATAGA
>JARLHD010000384.1 GCA_031292435.1 Ignavibacteriaceae bacterium | reverse complement strand
GCAATAGTAGATATGCATTGAAGCGAAAACATAAAGAATACTATCAGCCCGCAAATTGTAGCGGGAGTAAAAAGCTTCTTCCCGGTATCTCCTATCTCCGCCTTTCGCATTGCCTCCACTATAGAACTTTGAAGACTGGCATCATTCCCCGTTACCTTAAATATCAATGCAAGTGAGCTTACAAAAACTTCCCTTGCCGCAAATGCCGATATCAATGATACTCCTACTCTCCAGTCCATACCGATTGGCGACATTACTGGCTGTATGAACTTGCCCATATGCGAAGCATATGACCCAGATAACCTCTCCGCTCTCTGCACCTGTACAATCTCATCCTTGCTGAGACCGCTTGTATCGGTCTTCGGCGACGAGTTCGGAAAATATGTTATCCCCCATATTATAATCGATAGAAAGAATATAATAGGACCGGCTTTCCTTAAATAAATCTTAACACTATAATACGTATTAGTAAGAACCACCCGTAGTTTTGGTACTCTGTACGAGGGAAGCTCAAGTATGAATGATGAGTTATCCTGCGTTTTAATAATCCTGCTGCTGAACTTATTCACAATTCCTGCAATTATAATAGAACTTATAATGCTGAATATATAAACCCCCGCAAGCATTAGACCCCCTATCCATGCCTTCTCAGGAGGGAATAGGAACGCCATCAGTAATGCGTATACAGGTATCCTCGCACTGCAGCTCATAAGCGGAATTATAAAAATTGTAAGATACCGTTCCTTCTTATTCGTAATTGTCCTCGCCGCTAACATCGCCGGTATCGCACATGCAAACCCTGATAACATCGGCACAAACGACTTCCCGTTTAATCCTATCTTAGATAGCGGCTTGTCTATAAGCATCGCCCCGCGTGCTAAATATCCCGTATCTTCAAGTATACCAAGTATCAGGAACAAAATTGTTATCTGCGGTATAAACACAAGCACCGAACCCATACCGCTTATTATCCCGTTCGATACTAAATCCCCAATCCAGTGATCTCCAATCAGATCATGCGCTTCCTTGGCTATATACCCGAACGACTCATCTACAAAATGCATTATAGGCTGAGCCAGTAAAAAAATTGATGTAAACGTTATTGCCATTATGCAAAAGAAGAATACAAGCCCCCATACTTTGTGCAGCAGTATTTTGTCAATCCGCAGCGTATTATAATCTATGCTGTTGCAATTCTGCTTCCCCTTCGGATCAGAAAATATCTTAAGTTTCTTATTAGCCGCTTGTATCTTTTGCGTGGGAATGGTCTCATGCATTACCTTCTTCTCAATCTCAGCAATTTCACTATATATCTTTATCAGTCTTCCTTTGTCAATGTTCTCATCAAACACAATCGGCTGGTTAATAAAATCGACTGACGAATTCTCTATGCACCTCTCAGCTTCCAGCATCAGATCGTTAACACCTAAACCGCTCCTGCCATCCACTTTAATAACAGGACACCCAAGCTCTCTTGCCAGTTCCTTCTCCGATATGTGCAGCCCCTTCTTATGTAACATATCCGTCATCGTTAAAGCAATCAGCACTCTGAACCGTGCTTCCAATAACTGCTTAACTAAAAATAAGTGGCGTGATATCTGGCTGGCATCTACCGTTACTATAATAAGATCGGGAATTCCTAACTGCGGATGGCTGTATAATGATTCTACCGCAACCCTCTCATCCGGTGAGTTGGGGATAAGACTAATAATCCCCGGCGAATCTAAAATATTAGCATTAAGATTGAACTTGCCCAGCAGCTTACAAATAGAGTACTCTACCGTTGCACCTGGATAGTTTACTGTCTTAAAGTTCTGTCCGCTTAGATAATTAAATAAGGTCGTTTTCCCCGAGTTTGGTGGCCCAACTAATGTAATGAGTGATATCTTTTCTAATACTTGTTCATTCATGCAAGTTTAATACATCCCGCTTCGTTCTTCCTTATTGCTATAAGCGTCCCTCTCAATGAAAAGGCTAGGGGATCGTTAAAAATAGACTTATTAATAAGCTCTATCTCCTGTCCCGGGGTAAATCCAATCTCTAAAATCCTCCTCGATGAGGGATGTGTACTGTCTATTTCGCTTATTATGCACCTTTCTCCGTATTCCATATCCGCGGCTGTTTTAATCATTTATATCGTTCTTGCATTATTATTAAGATTTAGTCTATATAAAAATAAGGTTACTATAACGTTTTGTCAAGTACTATATGCCTCATTTTACACTATGAAATATTTTGTTATCAGAATCTGTATATTTAATTTATAACTAGATATTAATTCATCTTTTATTCAAATATCAGAATTACTCAATGGAAATTGAAAATAACATCTTTATCAGCGAACTGAAATCCCGCATAGAAGATTATAACTCTTTCCTTGATATGGTGGATACTATATTTATTATAATTGATGAATTTAATATCATCCGGCTTGTAAATAATAAGACATGCACTGTCCTTGAATACAAAAAGGATGAGATTGTCGGAAAATCCCCGATTGAATTTTTATCATCATCTGTAAAAGATACTATTAACGGTCATGTGGTAAGTCTGTTCAAGGGCGAAATAAAACCGGATGAATATTTAGAATTCCCCTTCGTTACTAAAAATGGTCAGGAAAAGATAATAAAGTGCAAATATGCCTACCTTAGAGATGAAACTGGTAAGGTAATATTTGTTCTTGTCACAGGCGAGGATATTACAGAGAAAAAAAAGGAGGAGTACGTACACCTTACTGTCTCCCATATTCTCTCTGCCTCTAATTCCGAAGCTAATATCGATGAACTGTTCCGGTTTATCCATCTGTCGATCAGAAAACTTATGCCTGCCGATAATCTGTATATAGCCCTGTATGACAGCGTAAATAACCTGATCCGTTTCCCCTATTTTGTCGATCAGTTTGATAAGATCGCTCCTGATAAAAGGTTCGGCAAAGGTCTCACTGAATATATTATCAAAACCGGAAAGTCACAGCTTATATCAGAAGCTGTACATAGGGAGCTTGAAAGTCTTGGCGAAGTTGAACTCCTCGGCTCTAACTCAAAGATCTGGCTCGGAGTCCCTCTTACAATCCAGGATGAAATTATCGGCGTCCTTGTTGTGCAGGATTATAATAATGCCAACACCTACAGCGAAAAGGAAAAAAAGATACTTGAATTGATTTCCTATCCGACATCACGCGCTATCGAAAGAAAATTACAGGAACACGAAAGGGAAGACCTCATCCTTGAATTAAAAAAGATGAATGAGTCTAAGGATAGTCTGTTCTCCCTTATATCGCACGACTTACGCGCACCCTTTAACTCTTTACTTGGTTTCTCGGAGATCCTTGCAACGGAATACGATACTCTCTCACGCGAGGAAATAAAAGAATACCTCAGTTTCATATTCGATACTTCTAAAAATCTGTATGGGATGACTACTAACCTTCTCCAGTTCTCACGCTTCCAGATGGGCAGGACAGACTTTGATCCTGAAAGCCTGGATATTAGAGCAGTACTTAACCATACCCTTAATATCCTCCGCGGCAATACTATCAAAAAGCAGATCAATGTTATTACATCAGTTCCCGAAGGTATAAAAGTACTCGCCGATGAAGATATGCTTAAATCCGTTCTTCAGAACCTGCTCTCCAATGCAATTAAATTTACCCGCAAGGGAGGCGATATCTATATCTCCGTTAATAAATTGGAATATGACAGCAGCCATAAAGAGCTTCAGGTTATTATCAGGGATACTGGTGTAGGTATAAGCGACGAATTGATTGACAATCTCTTCAAAGCACATGTCCAGTCATCGCCTGGTACAGATCGTGAATATGGTTCAGGACTGGGACTCCTCCTCGTCAAAGAATTCATCGAGAAAAATGGCGGTACAATCTCAGTAAAAAGCAAACTAAACGAAGGCTCCACCTTCACCTTCACCCTCCCCCTCCTTTTCTAATCTATCCTCCAATTAGCTCCTTATTTGGTTCTTATTTGTCCATATTTAACGGCATCAAATAATTAGCGTTAAGAAAATTTATGTAGCGGAACGATCCTTATTTGGTTCGTATCCTTTCCTTATTTATCCATATTTAACGGCATCAAATAATTAGCGTTAAGAAAATTTATGTAGCGGAACGATCCTTATTTGGTTCATATCCTTTCCTTATTTGTCCTTATTTAACGGCATCAAATAATTAGCGTTAAGAAAATTTATGTAGTGGAACGATCCTTATTTGGTTCGTATCCT
>JARLHD010000050.1 GCA_031292435.1 Ignavibacteriaceae bacterium | reverse complement strand
GCAAATATTTATAATAAAGGAATAATAAGAATTAATTATGACCATATTCCAATACAGACCTATTTACCACAAGCGCAAATAAAAGCAGTGAGGTTTCATACTAAAAAGACAATAAATAATATCGGATATATTATGGGTTCAGGAGACAATATTCCTGGTTACCTTACACAGCTTGGTTATAATATTACATTGTTATCGGACAATGATCTGCTGTCCAAAGATCTTTCAGGATTCGATGCGATAATAGCTGGGGTTAGAGTTTATAATACAAATAAGCTAATTGAACGGGTTCAAAATAAATTATTAGATTACATTTCCAATGGCGGTAATTATGTTGTTCAATATACAGTAAACAGAGGAATAGTGATTCCCAACATTGGTCCATATCCCATAAGCATTTCCACCGATCGAGTAACGGATGAAGAAGCCAAAGTAACATTTATTGATAACAATAATCCCCTATTGAATTACCCGAATAAAATTAATCAAAATGATTTTGAAGGGTGGATACAGGAAAGAGGATTATACTTTGCAGATAAGTGGGATGTTAATTATCATAGTGTAATTTCGTGCAGTGATCCCGGAGAGAAGCAACTTGATGGAGGGTTATTGATTTCAAAATATGGTAAGGGGAATTATATATATAGCGGTTATGCTTTTTTCAGAGAAGTTCCTGCAGGAGTACCTGGAGCTATTAGATTATTTATTAATTTAATATCCGTCAAGTAATACTTAAATCTTCAGGGACATAGAAGAGTTGTTTATGTTAAATATCTCAATCTATTTAATTTTTACCTAAGAGAGGAAATTCCCAGGCAATAGTAAAATGTTGTGATACATCTAATAACTTAAATGATTTTATATTTTATTTTTGACAATATAATAAAATCGGATAATTATAATATATGGAGTAATGAAAAATGCAAACGAACGGGAACAGAAATATCAGTGGGTTTATTGCAGGAGTTGCAATCGGTGGAGTTTTAGGAAGTAGTATTGCTATGCTTTTGACACCGATGTCGGGTAAAAAGCTTAGAAGAAAGATATCTAATGTTACCGATGATTTGATTGAAGATGTTAATGAATATGTTGAAACAGGAAGAGAGAAAGCAGAAGAACTAATTAAAGAAGGGAAGAAAAAAGCTTCATCAATTATAACTGATGCCAAGAAATTAGTGAATATCAGTTAGGATAATTAAATATTTCTTTTACAGTTACGGAATTGTGATTTGTTATAATCGGAGGGTGCTTTTTAATTAATTAGATTAAGGTATGCCTTATAAGGGGTTGTTAAAATTCAAACAAACTAATGATATTTTAGCTTTTATTTATTATTTTGTTATTAATAATATCTGATTTGCTTGGAAAAAGAACGTAAACAAAATATACTAAAGACTGCAGAAAAAAGGTTTTCCCGCCACGGATTCAATAAGACTACTCTTAATGAAATTGCCAGAGACTTGAGAATAGGCAAGACGACCATATATCATTATTTTGATACAAAGGAGGAGTTATTTTATAAAACTATTGAATGGCAAATTGATCTTTATATCGATGAATTGAGAGCAATATTCGTTAATGATCAACAATCAATGAATGAAAGATTAGCTGAATATTTCAATTTCAAAACAACAATTTATTTGAAATTCAAACTTATATATGAAATTCTTTTCTATACTATGAAAGAAGAGGTTTCCGAAAAAGAAGTATTATTAGTAAGAGTTCTTTTTGATAAGGAGATAGAATTTATAAAACAATTTCTTCCAGGGAAAAAAGATCAACTTAACGAAACAGCTTACACTATTGTATTAAGAAGCTGGGGGGAAATGTTCAGTAATAAAATTAAATCAGCAACCAATCCTGATAAGATTCTTGCTAAAGATAATATCATTAGATATATATCATCTTTTAACTTATAGTTAACCAAACTGCCTCAAAGCCAGTTCTGAGATTTATACCAATCACAAGTTCTTTTGATACCTTCTTCAAGTGGAAAAGACTGGTGATAGTTTAATTCCCGGATTGCTTTAGAGGTATCGCAAATCCATGCATTCCGGGTAAGATCTCTTGCCTTTTCAAGATTAAGTGTAGCAGGTTTATTACTGAATATTGCAAAGAACTGAGCTATTGCGGCAATAAAATATACCATAGAATGGGGCACTTTTATTTTTACAGGATTTTTACCCAACACTTTGGAGGTAATATTTCCTATCTCATCCCAGGAATAATATTTTTCAGAACTAATAAAATAGGTTTGTCCTGCTGATTTCAGAGATTCAGCAGCAAGCATAAATCCTTTTACAAGATCCTTAACATAAATTAGACTAATCAATTTCTTATCGAATCCTATTGTTGTCATTAATCCTTTATTAAATGTCCGGAAGAATATGAAGATTTCAGTATCCCTATCACCAAATACCGCGGGAGCACGGCAAATAGTTATTGGAAGTAGATTCATAAAGCTTTTTGCCAGTTCTTCCTCGGCGAGCTTACTACGTCCGTAAGTGGTTATAGGGTTACATGGGTCATCTTCAGTAATCACTTTCCCATTATAAGACGGACCTACAGCAGTCTGACTACTGACTATAAGGAATTTCTTTATGGTACCTTTGAACTCTACGGCAGTTTCAAGAAGAGCCCGAGTAGTATCTACATTGCCTTTGAAATATCCCTCAGGCTTTTTTGATTTAACAACACCAGCAACATGATAAATATAATCAGCACCATTGAAAGCTTTTCTGAGTCCCTCTTTGTCCATCAAACCGGAATCGAAGATTTGCACATCTTTGTCTTTTAACCATTTGAGATTACTACTTTTCCTTGTTATACAGCGGACGATATAGTTATTCTCAAGAAGAAGATCCACAAGGTGGCTTCCTACAAAACCGTTTGCGCCAGTTACTACAGCAGTTTGTTTGTCATTCATATTTAGCCGGAATGTTTGATTTTAACACTATTTAATCATAGATTTGAAGCCAAATTTAATAAAATTAAACTACTCTTTATAATTTTTCTAACCTATAGGAGGTTAATTGGATTTATTTACTAAATGCTATGATTTTACAAGGGCAGATGAAGTAAAAGCATTAGGATTGTACCCATATTTCAGACCAATAGAGGAAAATGAGGGACCAGTAGTTCAAATAGAAGGCAGAAAAGTTATAATGGCAGGCTCTAATAATTATCTAGGATTAACTGCCCATCCTAAGGTAAAAGAAGCGGCAATAAAGGCTATAGAGAAATATGGTACAGGATGTTCAGGTTCACGATATTTAACCGGAACGCTAGATCTTCATATTGAACTTGAATACAGATTAACAAAATTCCTTAATACAGAAGCTGTTCTGTTATTCAGCACCGGATATCAAACGGCTCAAGGAATTATTCCTACTTTAGTTCAGAGGGGAGATTATGTAGTATCCGATAAAGACAACCATGCTTGTATAGTTGCGGGCAATCTTATGGCCAAGGGAGCTACAGCAGATATGGTGAGATACAAACATAATGACATGGAAGATCTGGAAAGAGTTATTTCCAAACTCCCCATAGAGTCTGCCAAGTTAGTAGTAAGCGACGGAGTATTTTCAACAGGGGGAGAAATTGTAAATTTACCATGCCTGAATGATATAGCAAAGAGATTTAATGCAAGGATTTTAATAGACGATGCTCATTCAGTCGGAGTAATAGGTAAAGGAGGACGCGGAACGGCAAGTGAATTTAATCTTGAGAATAAGATTGATTTGACAATGGGAACATTCAGTAAAACTTTTGCCTCGTTAGGGGGGTTTGTTGCCGGTGAAGAAAGAGTAATAAACTATATTAAGCATCACTCCCCTGCTCTTATATTCAGCGCATCCCCAACTCCTGCTTCTGTAGCATCTGCGATGGCTGCACTTGAAATATTAGAAGCCGAACCGGAACGTGTTACCAAGTTGATCAATAATTCCGATAAAATGAGAAAGGGCTTTACTAAATTAGGTTTTAATATTATTGATGGAAGAACAGCAATAGTACCAGTAATAGTTGGTGATGATGAAAGAGCTTTCAAGATGTGGCGCATGCTTTATGATGCCGGAGTGTTTGTTAATGTATTCATTTCTCCTGGTGTACCACAGGGAAGACAGATGATGAGAACAAGTTATATGGCTACCCATGAAGACGAACAACTGAACCAAATCCTGGATATTTTCGGTGTTGTAGGAAAGAAGCTAGGGTTAATCTGATCCTAATGATGAATGGATCATTAGTTAGAATAAATTATTCCATTTTAGCCAGTATCTCCAACAAATAGATATAGGGAATTCTTATGAACGATATCAAAATATATCCTGTACGGTCAGAGCAAGACAGAATGCGATTCATCAAGCTACAATGGAAAATCTATAAGGATGAACGTTACTGGGTACCACCACTTATAATGGATCGTAAGAAAATATTAGATACAAAGAAGAATCCTTTTTTCCAGCATGCGGAAATCGAAATGTTTCTTGCTGAAAAGAATGGTGAGCTGGCAGGCAGAATAGCCGCTATAAAGAATGACTTACATAATAAAACCCATAATGATAAGGTGGGATTTTTTGGATTCTTTGAATGTATAAATAATCAGGAAGTTGCCAATGCTCTTTTTGATGCAGCGAAAGATTGGCTTAAGGAAAAGGGATTAGATATTATGAGGGGACCAGCAAATCCATCCAGTAATGATGAATGGGGAATGCTGCTTGAGGGATTTGAGGATGAGCCGCGTTTGTTAATGACATATAATCCCAGATATTATCTTGATCTTTGTGAGAATTATGGTCTTCATAAAATCAAAGATTTGTATGCATGGAAGCTTGAAAGTGATAAGGTACTTGGTTCAGATAAGCTTAGAAGGGTTCAGGAGATAGCTAAGCAACGTGCCGGATTAAAGATTACTCAGTTAGATATGAAGAATTTTGATAAGGAACTTGAAAAAGTTAAGTATGTATACAATAAAGCATGGGCACCGAACTGGGGTTTTGTTCCAATGACTGATGAAGAACTTGATGCTATGGCTAAAGATCTAAAGCCCCTGGTAGAGGAAAAATTAGTTTTATTTGGAGAGATAGATAATAAGCTTATTGGGTTTGCACTTACAATGCTAGATTATAACCAGATATTCAAAAGTATGAATGGGCACCTCTTTCCATTTAATTTTCTAAAGTTGTATACTCATAAGAAGAAAGTTACCTGGGCGCGTATAATAACACTTGGTATAATACCAGAATACCAAAAGCGCGGACTTGATTCGGTGTTTTATTGGGAAATAGTAAACCGTGCAAGGGAGCTTGGGATTAAGCTAGGTGAGGCCAGCTGGATTTTGGAAGATAATGAGATGATGAACCGTGGTGCCGGAGAAAGCGTAATGAAAGGAGAGCTTTATAAGAAATACCGTTTATATGATATTAAGATAGCTTAAGTTAAGTTGTATATTCCTATTTATTATAGAGATTTAGGGGATTATATTTAATGTCATTTCGATTTAGTTTCATTTATATATCAGAGTTGCATCTATGAGTATTCTACGGGTATTCTATGAGTATTCTATGGGTATTGAGAGTCGCTTAGGAGTGTTTTTAAATATATAAATAGTCTATAATTGTAAATTCGGAGAAATTATTTGCTAAATTCTCTTTCTATTGCAGTAATCTTATCTAACCTTTTTTGATGACGTTCACCGCCAAATGGAGTATCCAACCAAACTTCTAAAATAGATTTAATAGTTTCTTCACCAAGAGATCGTGCTCCCATAACAAGAACATTTCCATTATTATGCTCCCGAGCGCTGCGGGCAGAAAATTCATTATAACAAGTACAGGCTCTAATACCAGGAATTTTATTTGCAGAAATTGCTGAGGGGATACCTGTAGCATCGATAAGTACGGCGAAATCGGTCTCTCCATCTTTGACTTTCAGTGAGGCGCTATAAGCGAAGTCGGGATAATCGCATGCATTCTCATCGTAGGTACCGACATCGATAATTTCAAATCCTTTTCCTACTAATATTTTTGATATGAGATTCTTTATCTTAAATCCGGTATGATCGCCACCTATGGAAACTTTATTAGTCCTTTTGGATTTAACCGGATCTTTTAAGCTTCCTTCAATTTCAACTGCCGGCATCTTTTTAACCAGCTTTATTTTAAGTTCTTTAATTTTATCTTTTGCGAGAGGAGTAAACAATTCATCATCGCCGATAGGAAAAGTTCTTGCGCCACTCTTATAAAGTTTAATAACTTCGGATTCTGTAATCACCCTTTTCATTATAAGTATTCCGACATTTTGTTAATCTTGAGATGATCTACTATTTTTTTAACATCCTGGCAATGGTCTCTCCGGCAAACAAGCAGAGCATCTTTAGTGTTAATAATGATTAAACTCTCAACTCCAATGACAGCGGTAAATTTATCAGGTGAATAAATATAAGAATCGATTGTTCTATCAGAATATATATTCCCCTTCAGGGCATTACCCTCACTATTTTTTTCTGTAAGCTGGTAGACTTCTTCCCAACTACCCACATCGCTCCAGGAAAATTCACCTTTAATAAGAAATACCTGCTTTGATTTTTCCATAATACCATAGTCGATAGAGATACTTTTTAGAATTCCATAAACATTAAATAATGTTTTCTCATAGTTTGGGGTATCTATATCTTTTCTAATGGCATAAAGACCATCATACAAGTCAGGTAAATATGTTTTTATTTCATTAAGAATTGCATCCGTTCTCCAGATGAACATGCCACTATTCCACATAAAGTCACCGCTCTCAATGAACCTAACAGCAGTTGCGTAATTGGGTTTTTCAGCAAAGGTTAGAACTTTAAAGATGTTATCAGAGACGCTTTTATCATCAATCTGAATATAACCATAACCAGTTTCAGGTCTAGTAGGAGGGATTCCTATTGTAACCAATCCTTTTGATTCGTCAGCAAATACAGCAGAGTTCTTAAGTATATTATGAAATATTTCTTTATCTTTAATAATGTGGTCAGCAGGCAGAATCAGAGTTACAGCGTCTTTATTTCTCTTTTCTATTATTATAGAAGCGAGTCCGATACAGGCAGCAGTATTTCTTCCGAAGGGTTCTTCAATAATATTTTCCTTAGGAATTTGGCTTAGCTGAGCAACAATTTCAGGTTTCTGAATTTTATTAGTAATTACATAAATATTTTCATCATCCACGAGACCTTTCAACCTATCGACAGTATTCTGGATCATGGAATTCTCACCAAATATTGTTAACAGTTGCTTGGGTGATTTCTCTTTACTTCTGGGCCAGAACCTTGAACCGACACCTCCAGCCATGATAACTGCGAATAATTCCATTAACACTAAGTCCTTAATTTAATATTTGAATTTTTCTACCGAATTCTTCGGCACGATTGAGATAGTTAGTTATATCGACTTCCTTTCCTTTTATAACAGCGACAATAACAATAAGTGAAGCTCTCATTGATTCAATTACATCTGGTTTTGGGACCAATTCTTTAGAACCAATCATAGTAAATGCACGTGACAATATTCGATGCATATTAGCGATGATCTCAAAGCCTATCCTAGCCGAGAGATCCCCGTTAGTCTTCATTAGTTTAGCCCATCGGTCAATCTCGTCTTCATTGATTTCATTTGATGAAATCTGTTTTAACAAGGAATCAATCAATTTGATAGGTTTAAGAATTTCCGATTCATAATTCTGGAAGAAGAGATCTTCATTTTCATTTTCCTCTTCCATTATAATTTTTTCTTTTATAATCTCATTCTCAGGTTTCACAAAAATATCAACATCAGGTTTTCGTTTTGAAAGATCTACCCTGATACTATTACTCATTGGTTCTATTGCAGGAAATGCAATTATTTTATTCTCTTCAACCACCGGGGGCCTTATCTTTTCG
The DNA here is from genome assembly GCA_031292435.1 of Ignavibacteriaceae bacterium. Lineage (GTDB taxonomy): Bacteria > Bacteroidota > Ignavibacteria > Ignavibacteriales > Ignavibacteriaceae > Fen-1301. The sequence goes on along the minus strand of JARLHD010000050.1, from coordinate 12,377 downwards.
ATGGCATGCTTGAAGGTTTCAGGACTAACAACATCGAGCATATGGCTCATGTCTTTAATAAGAAGAGAGCTATGTTCTTTGATCTTATCTGAGAATTTGAATAGGTCAATCTGCGGTTGTGATAAATAAGAATATATTTCAGTTAATCTAATGGCTAAAGTAGAAAGTTCAGTAATTTTTTTCATCAAACGGATATCATCATCCAGATCATTAGATTTCACAATTATATCGCGAAGCATTGCTACAATCTCAATTTTTTGTGAATTCAAACGCAGGTTGTTAGCAGCAGACGAAATACACTGGACTAAATATTGTTTGACTATGTCCATTTATTATCTATAAATCCTAGGGATTCGTTTACTTATACCACACATTACTTCGTATGGGATTGTATTAACCAGTTTGCACCAATCCCATGCACTAAACTGAAGGTTAGTAATTTTATCTTTACCTAACAAAATAACCTCATCCCCAATTTTACAGCTTTCATTTACAATATCAAACATAATTCTATCCATTGTAACGTTACCGATCTGAGGAAAGAACTTTCCATTTATAATAGCTTTGGATTTATTAGATAGAGCGCGTGTATATCCGTCAGCATATCCGATAGGAACGCTAATAACATTGGTTTTCTTTTTAGTAAAATATTGCCTGCCATAGCTGATGCTTTCATTCTTATCAATCTGTTTGATAGATTCAATATAAGAAATCAAGGACATAACAGGTTCAAGGGGAATAGACTCTGATGTATCTTCAGAGGGATAATATCCAAACATCAGGATTCCAGGACGAACCATGTCGAAATAAGATTCCGGAATATCAAGAATAGCCCCGCTATTAGCAGCATGAGCCAATCCGTAATTTACTCCTCCGTCTTTTAGTGCAGAAAGTACTTCATTAAATCGATTGAGTTGCAAATAAGAATAACTTTTATCTTTTTCATCGGAATTAGCAAAGTGAGTATAAATACCATCGATAATGAAATTCCTATCGCGACTAAGCTTTTTAATGAAATCGTAAGCGTCCCTATAATCTATTCCAAGTCTATGCATTCCTGTATCAACCTTTACATGGACTTTAATTTTTCTTCCTTTAATATTATTAGCTTTTTTTAATATGGAAAGATGTTTTTCATTAAATACGGACGAAATTAAATCATATTTAGAAAACAATTCAGAATCATTCTCAATTACAGGGTTAAAAATCAGAATAGGCTGTGTAACATTATTGCGTCTTAATTCAATTGCTTCTTCAAGAATAGCCACCCCATAATATTCCGGCTTTTCAGGAATGGAATTTAATGCTTTGACGACTTCTATGACACCATGACCATATGCATCTGCTTTAACAATTGCCATAATCCTTAAATCATTTATTTTTTTTCGGATATTAAGGAAATTGTATTTCAGATTTGGAATATCAATCAGTGCATAAGATAAACGCATTTACTACTTTAGATTATTTATTACAAGCCAAAAATAAATTTAATTGGGCTGAATATCAAAAAAAGTTTCCTTTTTCTCATAATTGGAAATATAGTTTACTGCTAATTTTTAATATTGGTAATTACATTTCAATATTATCCTAAATAATTATAAATAATAGAATAACAGTGAAATTGAGTCAATGGCATATTACTTGAAATGTAAAGGCGATTCCTGGAAAATTATATATTCAAAAGGTGGGTGTTTAATTTCTTAACATTTTGTACATTTGGTGTCAATAATTTTATAAATAATGAAAATGTTCTATGCTTACTGAATTTGGTAAAATATTTGTCTTTTTATTAGTAGCAGTTATTTTTGTAGTTGTTGTTGTTTTTGTAGCCTGGTTTATTAGACCAGCCCGCCCTACAAAGGAAAAACTAACCACCTATGAATGCGGAGAGAACCCTGAAGGATCACCATGGGTTAAGTTTAATATCAGATTTTACGTAGTAGCATTAATATTTTTAATTTTCGATGTTGAGGTAGTGCTTCTTATTCCGTGGGCTCTTGAATACAAAGTATTCGGTCTTGGAGGATTTGTAGTAGGTGCTGTATTTCTAGTTCTCCTAGGATTAGGAATGGCCTATGAATGGCGAAAGGGGGATCTTGAATGGGAGAGAGTAAAGATTATCCCACCAATTGTTAAGAAACCTATTTTTTCAACAGAAAATGCAAGGGAAGAAGAGACAATAAAATCAAATATATTAGTTTAATATGAGTTATTTAGACACACAATTTGACGATAATATTATTATAGCTAAAGTTGACGATCTATTTAATTGGGCCAGGTTATCATCATTATGGCAAGTTGGTTTCGGTTTAGCCTGTTGTGCAATTGAAATGATGGCTACTTCTGCATCACATTATGATTTTGACAGATTCGGAGTAATCCCAAGACCTTCACCAAGACAATCTGATATAATAATTATTTCCGGAACTGTAACATTAAAGATGGCTTTACGCGTCAAGAGATTATATGAACAGATGCCTGATCCAAAATATGTTATTTCAATGGGAAGCTGCTCAAACTGCGGCGGGCCATATTGGGAACACGGCTATCATGTATTGAAAGGAGTGGATAGAGTAATACCGGTGGATGTATATGTACCGGGTTGTCCTCCACGTCCTGAAGCACTTTTAGAAGGTCTAATGAAGCTACAAGAAAAAGTAAGGAATGAATCAGTAATAAAGAAGTCAGCATGAAATCAGAAGAAGAATTATTTAATATTCTAAAGACAAAGTTCAACGAAAATGTAATTAAACTGGTTAAGCAACCAATTGATCCATTCATTATTTGTGATCCTTTAATGATTAATGAAATCTCATTATACCTTTTAAGCAATGAGGAGTTATTGTTTGATAATCTCATGAATTTATCAGGAGTTGATGATGCTAATGGAAAGAGCACACCAATAGAAGGTATTGCTACAATTGAGGGGGGGACATTAAGTGTTTATTATCATCTTGAATCGACAAAATTCAGACATAAAGTAGTATTAAAAGTTTGTACTCCAAGAGAGAAACCAGAGGTAGCTTCAGTAGCATTAGTCTGGAGATCAGCCGATTGGCATGAAAGAGAAGCTTACGATCTTTTGGGAATTAAATTCCTTAATCATCCTGATCTTAGAAGAATTCTAATGCCTTATGATTGGGAGGCAGGATATCCATTAAGGAAAGATTATGCTAACCCTGAATTTTACCATGGTATGAAAGTACCATATTAAAAAAAACTGACTTAGATATTTATATAGATAATATGGCAATAAAAACTGAAGAAATGGTACTGAATATGGGTCCACAACATCCTTCGACCCATGGAGTACTACGCCTTGAGCTAGTTCTTGAGGGTGAAATAATCCAAAAAGTTATACCACATATTGGATATCTGCACAGATGTTTTGAGAAACATTGTGAGGCAATGACCTATCCGCAGGTGATTCCTTATACTGACAGAATGGATTATTTAGCTGCAATGGGAAATGAATTCGGATATGCTATAACTGTAGAAAAGCTACTTGGTATTCAATTACCGGAAAGAGTTGAGTATATAAGAGTAATAATGGGAGAGTTACAGAGAATTGCATCCCATCTTGTTGCGATAGGGACATACGGAGCAGATATAGGTGCAATGACACCATTTCTATTTGCATTCCGTGACAGAGAGGTAATCCTAAATTTGTTTGAAATTACATGCGGTGCCCGCATGCTATATAATTATATATGGGTAGGCGGTCTATCTCATGATCTACATCCAGATTTTGTAAGATTAACACGTGAATTTATTAAATATTTCCGTCCTAAGATTGTAGAGATGAACGAACTTCTTTCAACCAACAGAATTTTTATCGAAAGGACAGCAAATGTAGGTGTACTGCCATTAGAAACTGCAATTAACTTTGGAATAACCGGTCCAATGCTAAGGGGTTCAGGATTTAAGTGGGATTTAAGAAGGGATGATACATATTCAGTATATAATAAGTTTGATTTTGATATTCCAGTTGGAGAGGGAAAGGTCGGGACAGTTGGAGACTGCTGGGACAGGTATTATGTTAGAATACTAGAAATGGGAGAAAGTCTAAAGATAATAGAGCAGGCACTTGATCAATTACCCGAAGGAGATGTTACTTCAGCTATTCCAAAGAGGATAAAACCACCCGTTGGCTCAGTATACAAAAGAGTAGAAAATCCCAGAGGAGAATTAGGCTATTTTATTATCAGTAATGGAACGACAAGTCCTTTCAGAGTAAAAGTAAGGGCACCATCATTTGTAAATCTTGGAATTATGGATGTGCTCTGCAAAAATCATATGGTAGCAGATGTAATTGCCATTCTAGGAAGCGTTGATATTGTATTAGGCGAGGTTGACAGATGATAATATATGATTTTTTATACAAGTTCGTATTTAATATAACCCAAAGTGCTGCAATAGGAGATATAACTGCCATGATAATAAGCGGCGCTTTACCGCTTCTTATTTTAGTATTACCCTTTACACTTGTAGCTGTATGGTTAGAGAGGAAAGTTTCCGCTCATATGCAGGATAGATTGGGACCAATGAGAACGGGATCGCACGGATGGTTGCAAACTGTAGCTGATCTAATAAAATTATTACAAAAAGAAGATATAGTAGCAAGTGATAATGACAGACCATTATTTAATTTAGCACCAATACTTGTTTTTGCCGGAAGTTATTTAGTTTTTGCAGCTCTTCCCTTTTCCAGCGCATACATTGGTTCAAACATTGATCTTGGAATTATTTTCATAATAGCTGCATCAGGATTTGTTGTTGCTGGGATTTTAATGGCGGGCTGGTCATCGAATAATAAATATTCTCTTTTAGGAGCAATGAGATCGGCAGCGCAGATTATAAGCTATGAGATACCTACTATTTTAGTAATTTTAACAATTATAATGATTACGGGCACTACCAACCTCAGAACATTAAGTGAAATGCAGACCGGTCATTTCTGGAACTGGATGATATTCGGCGGAGCCGGGTTGAGCTTATCCAAATTTCTTTTTATTCCTTTTATGTTAATAGGATTTGTCATTTTATATATAAGTACTCTTGCTGAAGTTAACAGAACCCCTTTTGATATACCTGAGGCGGAGTCAGAACTTGTTTCCGGATATCATACGGAATATTCCGGGATGAAGTTTGCAATGTTCTTTTTAGCCGAATATGCAAATATGTTTGCTGTTTCTGCAATTGTATCGGCAATATTTTTTGGGGGATATCAATCTCCAATAGGATATTTAGGTAATACACTTGGACTGCCATGGATGATTCCTATTGAGCAGTTCTTATGGTTTGCATCAAAGGGAGTATTTTTCGTATTAGTACAAATGTGGTTAAGATGGACACTACCCAGACTTCGAGTGGATCAATTGATGGCATTGTGCTGGAAATATTTAATTCCCATTGCCTTTGTTAATTTAATTATTGTCGGGTTAATAACAGTTTTATAATATGAAAGAATATTTTCAAAATATATGGTATGGATTAACGACTGTCTTAATAGGAATGAGAGTTACTTTTAAACATCTGTTTGTTCCAGCAGTAACAATCCAATACCCTGATGTTAAATTAAAATTGCCTGAGAGAGAACGAAATCGTCTTTATGTAAATATGGATGATTGTATAGGATGTGATCAGTGTGCCCGTGCTTGTCCAGTTGACTGCATTGCCATAGAGACAGTAAAATCTATTCCAGGAGAAGACTTAGGTAAAACTTCAAATGGTAAAAAGAAGGCATTATGGGTAACTAAGTTTGATATTGACATCGCAAAATGCTGTTTCTGTCAACTATGTGTTTTTCCATGTCCAACTGAATGTATATACATGACCGACGTATTTGAATTTTCTGAATTTGAGAGAGATAAACTGGTTTATAATTTTGTAACACTCACACAATCAGAGATAGAGGATAAGAAAGCTAACTATGCAAAATTAGAAGCTGAGAAAGCAGCTCAGAAAGCCGCAAATGCAACATCAGTTAAACCTGCAGAAAAAGAAGAGAATAAACAATGAGTATTTACGATATAATATTTTACTTATTTGCTACCATTACCTTAGTTTCAGCTTTCTTTGTAGTAACAATCAGGAATATAGTTTATTCTGCATTTTTCCTTTTATTCACATTTTTTGGAGTTGCAGGGATATATGTAATACTAGGGGCTGATTTCGTAGCAATGGTTCAATTAATTGTATATGTAGGCGGCATACTGATATTAATTCTTTTCGGAGTAATGTTAACAAATAAGATAACTAATGTTCAGATAAAGAGCGGCACTTCACAAGTTATTCCTGCAGCAATTGGAGTTGGGCTATTTGCCGGAATATTAACAGCAGCATTGATAAATACACCATGGAGAAAAATTGACACGTCTCCCCTACTTCCTACAACACAGGGATTGGGACTAATGCTGATATCCGAATACGGAGTAGTCTTTGAACTACTTGGAATTTTATTACTAATAGCCTTAATCGGTGCAGCAAGTTTAGCAAGGAAATAACATGATACACATTGGACTAGGTCATTTTCTTTTTATAAGCTCAATTTTATTCTCACTTGGAATTTTTGGTATAGTTACACGAAAGAATGCAGTAATGGTACTTATGGGAATAGAACTTATGCTTAATGCATCGAACATCAACTTCATAGCCTTTGCGAAATACGGAAATTTCGGACTACAAGGACAGATAATGGCATTATTTGTAATTGTACTCGCTGCAGCGGAAGCAGCAATTGCTCTAGCTATAGTACTTAATATTTATAAAACGTTCTCAACAGTCAATGTTGATGAGATTGATAAATTAAAAGATTAAATATCCATGACAGAATTTAATTTAATCCAAATTGCAATTGCAATTCTTTTTCTACCCCTTGCAGGCTTTGCCTTTGTTCTTTTCTTCGGAAAGAAAATTAAAAGTGCTTATCTAGTTGAAGTTGGTATAATAACTCTGACCTTTGTATTAACAGCAGTCTTATTATTCAATAAACTTTCCTGGTATGTTGACAAGAATATAGTTTCAGAGTTTACATGGATCAGTTACCAGAATATTGCAGTATTCGGAAATATAAATATCGATCTTGGATTCCTGCTTGATAATTTATCTGTTATAATGATATTTACAGTTGCATTGATAAGTATGCTTGTTCATTTCTTCTCAATTGCTTACATGAAGGGAGACATTAGATATAACAGATACTTTGCCTACTTAGGTCTTTTTACATTTTCAATGTCAGGCATTGTATTAACGCATAATATTCTAATGATGTATATATTCTGGGAACTTGTAGGAATCTCATCCTACTTACTAATTGGTTTCTGGTATGAAAAGAAATCAGCATCTGATGCGGGAAAGAAAGCATTTTTAGTTAACAGAATTGGCGATATAGGAATGTTTTCCGGAATCATGCTATTATTCAACACCTATCATACATTTACATTTGATAAAATCTTTGCGCAAGTTGCCAATGGAACCCTTCCTTTTAACAGCGAACTTTGGTTAACAATAACTGGATTACTTTTATTTTGCGGTGCAGTTGGTAAATCTGCTCAATTTCCACTTCATGTATGGCTACCGGATGCTATGGAAGGTCCAACACCTGTAAGTGCATTGATACATGCGGCTACAATGGTTGCTGCAGGAGTTTTTCTTGTTTGCAGAATTTTCCCGATACTTACAGGGAATGCATTATTTATAATAGCAGTAATAGGAGCATTATCAGCATTCATTCCTGCTACAATAGCATTGACACAAAATGATATTAAGAAAGTGCTAGCATATTCCACCGTAAGCCAGTTAGGGTACATGGTAATGGCATTAGGAGTGGGAGCATATAAATTTGCATTCTTCCATTTGATAACACATGCTTTCTTTAAGGCATGCTTATTTCTTGGTTCAGGTTCGGTAATACATGCAATGCATCATGAACAGGATATTACCAGAATGGGAGGACTTAAAAAGAAATTACCACTAACATATGCTACTTTCCTAATTGCTTCTTTAGCTTTATCAGGAATTCCTCTTACTTCAGGATTTTTAAGCAAGGATGGGATTCTTCAGGGGACATTTGCATATGCATCTTTGACAGGATATTGGATATTCCCTGCCGTTGGATTTGTTGTTGCCATGCTTACTGCATTTTATATGTTCCGTCTAATTATATTAACTTTTCATGGAGAGCCTAAAAACAAAGAGAAATTTGATCATGCACATGAATCACCTTTTGTTATGGCGATGCCATTAGTGGTATTATCCGCTTTATCAATATTTATCTGGTACACTCCGAATCCCTTTAATCCAGATGCAGGTTTATTTTTAGGGAAATGGATAAAGGCACCGACATTATCTGTTCCACAGAATGCAAGATATTCATTTATGAAAACAGATTTGAATAATACTACCAACACAGAATTAAAGAATATACCTTTACCTGAGGGCAAAGAAGTAATATATTCAGAAGCCTATACGGAAGCAATGCATCATGCACATTATCCGGCAATGTTTTTATCATTATTTGTTGCATTGACAGGTATAGTTTTCGCATTTGTTTTTTATTACTGGAAAAAGATCAGTTCTGATAAACTTGCAGAAGATATAAAACCATTTTACAAACTCTCATTTAACAAATGGTATTTTGATGAAATATATGATGCAACATTTGTTGCATTCACAATGGGGTTCAGTAGATTTCTTGCATGGTTCGATAATACAATTGTTGATGGTATAGTTAACGGAGTAGCTACAGTAACCAGAACTGTTTCATTTATTACTGGGAGGTTCGACAGTATAGTTGTTGACGGCATGGTAAATTTAATAGCATATTTAAGCGGTTTCATAGGTTTAGTATTAAGAAGATTCCAGACCGGAAGGGTTCAGACATATCTTGTTTTAGTAATATTTTCCTTAGTAATAATATTGTATTTATTTAAGACATTTTAGATAGTAATCAGGTAAAAAAGAATGGGAAATTTTCCAATATTATCGTTTATAACATTCCTTCCGATTGTGGGAATGATCATTATTTTATGTTTGCCCAAAAGCCAAACATTAGTAATGAAAAGCATTACCCTGTTAATAACCGGGATACAGGTTATACTCGCGGGATTTTTGTTATATCATTACAATTATGGTATGGGCGGGATTAATAATCCAGCAACATTTCAATACATAGAAAAGTTCAGGTGGATTGAAATTAGTGGTTTCTCATGGATTGGGAAAATAAAGATTGATTATTTCCTTGGGATAGACGGGTTAAGCATACCAATGGTGTTACTGACAGCTATCATTTCCTTTATTGCTACTTTAGCATCATGGAAAATAGATAAAGCAGTCAAAGGATACTTTGCACTTTATCTATTATTAGTGACCGGCATGATGGGAGTGTTTGTAGCTTTAGATTTCTTCCTATTCTATGTTTTTTGGGAACTAATGCTTTTACCCATGTACTTTTTAATAGGAATATGGGGAGGACCAAGAAGAGAATATGCAGCTATCAAGTTCTTCCTTTACACTTTACTTGGATCAGTTTTTATATTATTAGTAGTAATTGGTCTTTACTTCAGCACAATGGAGACAATGGTCGACGGAACGAAAGTATTTACATTCAATATGCTTTCAATGATGGATACCCACAACTTTGTGGCAACCGGGATATTGTCACCTATGAACCCTCATAACCTAAGATTTATAGCTTACATAGCATTGTTCATTGGCTTTGCCATCAAAATACCTATGTTCCCTTTTCACACATGGCTTCCTGATGCACATGTTGAAGCACCTACGGCTATAAGTGTCATCCTTGCAGGAGTTTTACTTAAGATGGGTACATATGGGATTCTGAGAGTATGTTATCCTGTATTTCCTGATATCACTCAAAAAATGATATGGTGGATCGCCGCCTTCGGTATGATAAATATTATTTATGGTGCATTATGTGCAATGGCTCAGAAAGATTTCAAGAAACTTATCGCCTACTCATCAGTTTCGCACATGGGTTTTGTCATGTTAGGCATGGCATCGTTGAATACTATTGGAATTTCCGGTGCAGTTCTTCAGATGTTCAATCATGGAACAATAACAGCCATGCTCTTTATTATTGTTGGGGTTATTTACGACAGAGCCCATACAAGAGAAATTGATGCTTTTGGCGGATTAGCTACACAAATGCCAATATACACCGGTTTTGTAACTTTAGCATTTTTTGCCGCAATAGGATTACCAGGATTAAGCGGATTTATTTCTGAATCATTCGTATTCCTTGGCGGATTTGCTTTTGAAACTATAAGGCTAATTACAGTAATTTCAACGCTTGGAATATTATTGGGAGCAGGTTATATGCTTTGGACGCTTCAAAGGATATATCTTGGAACAGTCCCTGAGAAATGGAAATTGTTAAAAGATCTAGATTTCCGTGAATATGCTATGTTAGTACCATTAAGCATAATAATAATATTCCTGGGAGTTTATCCTTCATCAATGTTAAATCTTATGAACTCATCAGTAAATGCGATGGTCAAATTCATGATGGATTCCAAAGCCTTGTACAGTAGTCTAACAGGATTATAATTTAAACCAGATTATTTAATATGAACATTGACTATCTAATAAACAGTCTTTATTTAATCAAGCCCGAAATAGCAATCTCAGCTACATTAGTACTACTAGTTTTAATGGATTTGATTATGGGGAACAACAAGAAACTTCTTCCATATATAGCGTTTGGCGGATTGATAGTAACGAGCTTTTTTATAGTAGAGCAGTTTGGAATGAGCTCATTAGCATTTGCAACCAAAGCAAATAAAGGGATGGTAGTTACAGACCCATTCGGTGCATTTTTCAAGGCTATCGTAGTCTTTGCCTCATTTATTGTTGTTTACTTATCAATAAAATCTGATGAAATAAAAGCTTCTTTTGAGAGACATGGTGAATATTATACTCTGATTTTCGGTATGATATTAGGTATGTTTTTTATGATTTCGGCGTCTGACCTGATCTTAATTTATCTTTCATTAGAGTTGGTTTCATTATCAAGTTATGTATTAGCAGGATTTACAAAAACATCAAAACGTAATAGTGAAGCTTCATTAAAATATGTTATATACGGAGGAGTCTCTTCTGGAATAATGCTTTTTGGGATTTCAATTTTATACGGAATAACCGGAAGCACCAATTTATATGAGATCAATTCATTAATACAAGCCTCATCAATACCAAATTTAACTTTTGTGCTTGCGGGTGTTTTAATTTTTGTAGGAATAGGGTATAAGATTTCGGCAGCTCCATTCCATTTCTGGACGCCTGATGTTTATGAAGGTGCACCGATATCAATTACTGCTTTTTTATCAGTAGCCAGTAAAGCAGCTGGATTTGCTCTTTTAATAAGATTTATAAAAATTACTTTTATTAGATCAGTAGACAGCGAAGGATACTGGCATTTAGTTGATATGATTGACTGGAAGACATTTTTTATTTTCCTTTCAATTATTACCATGACATTAGGTAATTTTGCTGCACTATGGCAGGATAATTTAAAAAGGATGTTAGCGTATTCGAGCATTGCACATGCAGGATATCTTTTATTAGGAATGGCTGTTTTATCGAACCAGGGAATGATTGCAATTATTATCTACTTTACTATTTATGCATTTATGAACCTAGGGGCATTCTTTGTGGTTATGTTAATTGCTAATAAGATCGGATCTGAAGATATTGATGATTATAAGGGGCTTGGATATTCGCAACCTTTTTTGGGAGTCTCTTTAGCTATATTTCTTGTGTCTCTTACAGGATTACCACCCACGGCAGGGTTTGTTGGTAAGCTATATCTGTTTATAGCACTGGTTGACGCTAAAATGATAACATTAGCTGTAATTGCATTGCTTAACAGTGTAGTATCGCTTTATTATTATATAAGAGTACTTAAGAATTTGTTTTTAACAAGACCGGAGAAAGGAATTTTTGAATTTAATGTTAGTTTTTCGAATGGATTTGTGATGGTACTTTTAGCTGCTCCCGTAATTATATTCGGAATATACTTTACACCAATTATAGATCTTGCCAAGAGCTCTATGCAGATATTAGGGTTTTGATACACGACTCAGCCTATTAAAAGGTCTTAGGGGAATATATGGCCATCTTTATTTCAATGTATCCAATGTCATTTGCATTTAATTTAGAAATTCTTTAGGTTTAATAAGACTAATTTAGTCCTATTTTACTTAACTATGCTAAAACTTTCAAAAAAAACGGAATATGCCCTGATGGCAGTTAAGTTCATGGCTAAGAAATCTGACCATCACAGCGCAACTGCCAAAGAAATATCGGAAGGATATAATATACCGTACGACTTATTATCTAAGGTATTACAACAACTG
>JARLHD010000383.1 GCA_031292435.1 Ignavibacteriaceae bacterium | reverse complement strand
TTCCAATGCATCTGATTCGGTATTGGTTAAAGCCTCAGCATTTAATTTAACTTCCCCGATAGGAATATCAACTTTAACAACCCAGTCAATCCTGAGTTCAGTATTCTTATCAATTGTAAGCTCGTATAATCCTTGTTCCTGGTTGTACATATTGGTTGAATATCCGGGGGTATTTATGTTCGACCTGATAAGTGTCAGGTTGTCTGCCTTAAATGAAATCTTAGTCCTCTTTTGTTCATTAAGATAATTATGAACAATAGTGGATATTGTAATTTCATCTCCCTCCCTGAAAAAGCGGGGAGTTTCCATCCTGATCAAAAGATCCTTCCTGGAAATCGCTTTATTTATTTCCTGCCCCACATCGGTACTGGCTGTTACTCCTTTTACAGATGCCCGCCATGTCGTTAGATTATCCGGCATTTTGAATTTGACCTCAGCTATCCCGCTTTCGTTTGTTCTTACATCCGGAACCCAATATGCGGCATCTGCAAAATTGCTCCTTACAACTGCTTCAACATAGTTAACCTTTGCGGTAGTGTTCATACTTTTTTCCATCATCTGCGGCGCACCTTTCAATTCTATCATTGACATATCCACTCCCCCGGCATTAGACTCCCGCATAACATTACCATTTTGCAAACCCTGAATCAGATCAACAGGCCAATCTACAGAAGCATCAAAATTTTTCTCCTTACCAACGGCAACCTTTTCAATTATTATTAGTGAGCCCTGAATATTAAAATAGTAAAAAGAATAGTCCCCTTGTTTAACTTTATTAAACTCATAATTGCCTGAAGTATCCGTGGTGGTTATATAAAAGTTACCTTTATTATTCAGGATAAGTTTAATCCCACCGAGAGTCTTACCCTCTTTATTCTTAATTTTGCCATACAATCTGCCATTCCCCTTCTGATCATTTAACCCGCGGTCAAAGAAGTTTTTGTCCACTGAGGTTAATAGTCTGCTCTGTCCGCTTGACTGTGAATAGGTATAGGAATTGTTTGCCGGAATGTATGAATACTGCGGGGCATAGAAGAATGATTTGATATCCTGAGTTTCATCTTCTTTAATTGCATAAATACTCTCATCAACTACTCCGAACGATAGTTCCGTATTTTTAACTGGATTCCCTTTATAATCTTTTACTAAAATTTTGTATAATGCATTATCCCCCGGTTTAAACATCTTCTTGTCAGGCAGAATTGAAATGTTCAGGAATTTATCCTTAGCCAGGACTCCCACTTGTTTGGAGTTACTAAAGAACTTCCCGTCTTTCATGAAAGTAACACTAATATTAAAACTTGGCGCAAACCTGTCTACCAGCTTTTCTTTGATAATTATGGTTTTATCTTTGGCATTTATCTTTTTATAATAGAATATATCATTTGATTCATATGTAAGAAGCAGTTCCGTGCCGGGACTGGGCAGGAAAATATATGCTGTCAGACTGTCTCCTTTTTCATAGGAATCCTTATCGGTTACAATTTCAACTCCCTCGCCGTTATAGGTGTAATAGTTGTTCTGACCATAATAAAAGGAACTTTGGGTAGATATCATTCTTCCCTTTTCATCCTTTGCAGTAACTACATAATTATAATAGCCGGATTTGAGTTCCTTTGGATAATAACTAATAATTGCTTTCCCGGATTTATCTGTTCTTCCGGTTAATGAATCCTTTTCAAATTCCGGCTTTTTCATTTGTCCGTTAGCCGGATATAAGTAATTTATTACTAATTTGAAATCTGTCTCGACAGGCTTATCTTCAAAATCAGTTGCATTTATTTTTAGCACTACCGGCTTCCCTGTTTCTGTAAAATACTTATCAGGCGTAGAAAATATTGAGAAGCTCCCTCTTGTAATAAAAACATTGGAACTTCCTGTAACTGCCATTCTTGAAGCATCTGTAACTTCGGCTGAAATCACATACACATAATCAGCGTTATACTCTTCATTTACATTATAAGAAAAATCATATTCCCCCTTGTTATTTAATACACCATCCATTTGCTTTACAAATGTCAATTCTCTCCAATTAAATGGACTTACTTTGTCGAAGCTTCTATAAAACCATGAATAATCTGACCAGTACCACCAGGGGCGCCAGTAATATTTCTTATATATTTTTAATACTACCGTACCATTATTTACAGGAGAGCCGAAATAATAATCAGCTTTCACTTTACCGGTTATTTCATCCTTATTTGCATAATTGTTTTTAGGGAGTTCTATTTTAACCTGGTATTCCGGCTTCTTATATTCCTGGACTTCAAAAGAACCATAGTAATGGCTTTCTCCTTTAGAAATTATGATAGAATAATTTCCTAAGTCTGCCCCTTCATCCAGCTTAAGGTTTCCTGATAAGGTACCAATATCATCAGATTTAAGCGTCTGAGAATATATTTCCTTATTCTTTGATGATTTCACCGATACCGAAAATTCTGTCTCTTTAATATTCTTTAATTCATTTCCGTCCCTGTCCCTCAGAATTGCCTTAAAATATACATTCTGCCCCGGACGGTATATCGGCTGGTTTGTATAGACATAGGCAGTCATTATATTTTCATTGTTTCCCCAGAAATAAAAATAGGGATTGCTAATGATCGTCTCCTTTCCGGTTTGGGCTGCTAAAAGAGGGCGGGTTTCAAAATCATGACTCACTTTCCCCTTAATATTGAAAAACGCCAGTCCATCCTTGTCCGTCATTAAACTAGTTGTGCCCTTATTATAAATCAAAGTGAACTTAACATCCTTCAGGAATACACTGGTTTTAACATTTGTTAGAAAAGCTAATACCTGGCTGGCTGAATTCTTATATACAATAGCGTTATCCGAAACGACTACTGCGCAGTAAGCAACCTGTTCCCCCCTTATCGCTTGTACTATATAAATTCCCGGTTCATCAATTTTGCCGACAGTAACGTTACCTTTACCATAACTATAGTTCCCTTCAATGAAATCATTCCATTCTTTTATTCTTTCTGTATAACGAAGCAAGATCTCTTTTTCCTTCCCCCATATATCAAAACTATAGCTGGAACTTAAGCCGGAATAGAAACTTAGGGGATTTGTAATTTTTAAGAGTGAGAACTTAAATTCAGCACCTTTGTTATTATAAGAATAGAGATTTATTGTTACCGTCGTGCCCGGGGAGAAGGTTGTAAAATTAGTGAGTGTGAAAGGATTGTCCTCCGGAGGGGTTGGGTTTGAACTTCCAAAAAGAAACGGGAGAACTATAATTAGAAGGAGGGACATTCTCTTTAATGAATTCATCTGGAACTCCTGGATGATATGGAATTTATACATACAAATATTGGAAAAGTGCCTGAACAATAATAACATTATTATTAATTTTATAAATTCCTTCCCCGGGTAAATGGAAGAAGTGGGTTTTCGACCGAAACCCTATAATAGTCGATCGGTCGTCTATTCCTTCTGACCCCTCCTATGTACCATGGTTGGTTGATATTCCATTCTTAAGAGTATAACTTGCCTTTGCTAATTATTGAACAACAATGAATGAGGTGCCCATTGAATTCAATAACTAAAACCCTAATAATTTTGGTTATGATTTCACTGGTAGGATTCACCTTAGTATCAAATGAAGAGAGTAACATAGAAAATAAAGTAAAAGAAACTGTTTCCACGTCTGATCACCAGGCGGTTGTCAATGCTTCTGTTATCAATTATATTGATAAAGGAACTATGACTGCTTCATGGTATGGTCCCCATTTCCATGGCAGGAAGACTGCAAATGGCGAATTCTTTAATCAGATGGCTTTTACTGCTGCACATAAGAAGTTAAGATTCGGGACTCTATTGCGTATCACTAATCCTCACAACAATAATTCAGTTATTGTAAGGATCAATGACCGGGGGCCGTATATTAGAGGCAGAGAACTGGATCTTTCTAAAGCTTCTGCAGACGTATTAGGAATTATGGATAAGGGTTACCAGAAAGTTAAGGTAGACCAGGTTTCCTTAAAAGGAGTTAATTTTCCTGTTATTTCTCTGAATTAGATATATTGAATCCTATCAAGATTAAAGCTGTCCCAAATGGACAGCTTTTTTTATATTCCTCCTGGCTTTCACCTTTCAAATCCTGAAATATCATTATCTATTCTCTGCAACATCACCTCCTATATCCGGCCAACCCAAGGCAGAATCAAAGTATTGTTACCTCTGATTCCTGGTATGGTCATGCCATATTCCCGGTTTTGTCGCACCATTCGGTTTTCTCTTTTGTCTATAAATAATCATTCCAAATGACTAAATTTGATCATATTATTTCCAATAAACTAATAAACTTATGAAATTAAACTTAGGATGCGGTAAAAACATTAAACCGGGGTATATTAACCTTGATATTGTGGACTATGGTGGTAATAAAATCCATGACGTAAATACTTTCCCATACCCTTTTGAGGACAATACTTTTGAAGAAATATTTTGTTCACATATTCTTGAACATCTTGACAGTTTTCATAAAACTGTCACTGAGTTATACCGGATCGCAAAACCTGGCGGTATTATTATAGTATACGCCCCTTTTTTCCTTAATACCAAGTATTTTGGTGAACCCGATCATAAAATTCCATTCTCAATCAGAACCTTTGACAATTACGAGTTCATCGGAAATAGAAAACTTAAGTTTTATGAGAAATGGAAGTTGAACCATAGAACTAATTATGAAGGTAAAGCTCAATTCGAGATTATAGAGAAAAAGTTTATTACCTCCCATTTCAGTATTCTTAAATGGATGGATTTCTTTATCAATATTGAACCGGTAATGTATGAAAGATTTTGCGCAGGGATATTCTCTCCTGAAGAGGTTTACTTTAAATTACGCGTAGTTAAATAAAATGCTATTAGTAACATTTTTATTTGGTTTAGGTTAATCCTTTATGAATAATTTTGAACTTGAGTCCACCTATAAACCCTCGGGTGACCAGCCGGAGGCAATAAAACAATTGATTGAAGGTATAAAAAGGGGAGATAAGTACCAGACTCTGCTGGGGGTTACGGGCAGCGGTAAAACTTTTACTATTTCAAATGTTATAAAGGAAATAAATAAGCCTACTTTAATTATTTCACACAATAAGACCCTGGCTGCCCAATTATATTCTGAGTTCAAATCTTTTTTCCCGAAAAACAATGTGGAATTTTTTATAAGCTATTATGATTATTATCAACCGGAAGCTTATGTGGTCTCCAGCGATGTATACATCGAAAAAGATTTCTCTGTAAATGAGGAGATCGACCGGCTGAGGCTGAAAGCTACAACTGCTTTGATTGAAGGAAGATCCGACACAATTATTATCGCAAGTGTAAGCTGCATATATGGAATTGGAGCTCCTCAGGAATATGCCAACCAGGTTATCATTTTAAAGAAGGGTGGAAAGGTTGAAAAGAAAAAACTACTTAGAGATCTTATCGAAATCCATTATGTAAGAAATGATGCGGAATTCTCACGAGGGACTTTCCGGGCAAGGGGTGACGTGGTAGAAGTTATCCCGGCTTATCAGTATGAAGAGGCAATCAGACTTGAATTCTGGGACAATGAAATTGAAAAAATATCTATAATTGATGCCATTACCGGAGATGTACTGAGAGAAGTCGAATCGACTGCTGTTTATCCGGCAAAATATTTTGTAACAAGCCGGGAACAGGTTCAGAAAGCTATTGTAAATATTGAATCTGATCTTGAGGACAGATTAAAATATTTCCAGGCACAGGAAAAATATCTTGAGGCCCAACGACTTGAACAAAGGACAAAGTTCGATATAGAAATGATGAAAGAGATAGGATACTGTTCGGGGATTGAAAATTATTCAGTTTATATGGATGGAAGAACTCCCGGAACCAGACCTTATAATCTTATGGACTATTTTCCTAAAGATTTTCTTACAATTATAGATGAGTCGCATGTTACAATTCCCCAGGTGCGCGGGATGTATAATGGTGACCGGTCAAGAAAAGAAACCCTTGTGGAATATGGGTTCAGACTTCCTTCTGCACTTGATAACCGACCAATGAAATTTGAAGAATTCGAAAAAATGGTTAACCAGGTTATCTTTGTGAGCGCTACCCCTTCTGATTATGAACTGGCAAAAAGCGGAGGGATTATAGTTGAACAAATAATCCGTCCTACCGGGTTATTGGATCCAGCTATTGAAGTTCGACCAATTAAGGGACAAATAGATGATCTTATTGGTGAGGTTAGAACCAGGGCAATAAAAAATGAGCGGGTACTTGTTACAACCCTAACCAAGAAAATGGCAGAGGATCTGAGTGATTATCTGGATAAAATCGGAATAAGGGTCAGGTATATTCATAGCGATATCGATGCACTCGAAAGAGTTGAGATTTTAAGAGACCTTAGACTTGGTGATTTTGATGTCCTGGTTGGAGTAAATCTTCTTAGAGAGGGACTTGATTTACCTGAAGTTTCACTTGTAGCGATTATTGATGCCGATAAAGAGGGATTCCTTAGAAGTGAACGCTCATTAATGCAGACTGCGGGAAGGACTGCAAGGAATGTTAATGGAATTGTTATAATGTATGCCGATAAGATTACTGAGTCCATGCGAAAAACTATCGAAGAAACGAATCGAAGAAGAATTGTCCAGACCCAATATAACATTGATCATAATATTATTCCCCTTACCATTTATAAAAGTGTTGAGGAAATTATGTCCTCAACTTCAATTGCTGATGTCCGGAAAAAAGAAGAACAGCAGGATTTTTCGTTTGCCCGTGTTGCAGAACCGGTTCTGAAATATATGAATAATGACCAAAAACAGGATTTAATTGAAGAGCTCACACAGCAGATGAAACAGGCTGCTAAAGATCTTGAATTTGAAAGAGCAGCTGCATTAAGGGACGAGATAAACAGACTGAAAAAAATGATCAAATAATGGCTAAGACCAATGCTGTAAGAATTCTGGATTCTAACCGTATAATCTATTCCCTTCATACTTATGAAGTAGATGAAAATGATTTAAGCGGAATAACCGTTGCAGCTAAAATTGATGCAGATACGGATTCAGTTTTTAAAACTCTTGTTGCCACGGGAGACAAAAATGGAATTTGTGTTTTTTGCATTCCCGTGACAGAAGAATTAAACCTGAAGAAAGCCGCAGCTGCTTCTAAGAATAAAAAAATTGAACTGGTTAAAGTTAAAGACCTGTTCAACATTACAGGCTATATCAGGGGTGGATGCTCACCTATTGGAATGAAAAAACGATTCCCGGTTTATATTGATGAAACAGCCCAGCTATTTGAGGAAATTTATATTAGCGCCGGGATCAGGGGTATGCAAATTAAGTTATCTCCCTTGTCACTTTCGAATATAATAGAAGGCAGTTATTGCGATATTATTTAATCTCTTCAAAGCAACAATTACCCATCACATCATGAGTTTTCAATCTTTATTTCAACTTCCTTTTCTTTTGGTTTAGGGGGTCTTTCAAAAAGGACTGTCAATTCCTTAAAGGTTTTGGGCATGTCACTTTGAACCTGATCCCAGGAGAACCTCCACGACCAGTTTCCGCCTAAAGTACTGGGGAAATTCATCCTTGCTTCACCACCAAGATTAAGAACATCCTGCATCGGAATAATTACAGTATCGGCAGAAGTTTTATATGCAGTCCTTATCAACTCAAAAGTAATATTGTCCCCAAAATAATTCAGGTATTTCTGGGTATGCAAATAAATATCATTATCCTGAGTTCTGGCTTTTTCAAAATATCCTCTTGTTGTGTCATTATCATGAGAACCGGTATATACAGTTGAATTAAAACCAATATTATGAGGGAGGAATTTGGTCTCCATACCTGTTCCAAATGCAAACTGCAGTATTTTCATACCGGGGAATTCAAACTTCTCTCTTAAAGCTGTTACTGATTTTGTAATTACACCAAGATCTTCGGCCATGATTGGAACTTCACCGAAATATTTTTTTATTGTAGCAAACAATTTTTCACCCGGAGCTTTTACCCATCTACCCTTCATTGCATTTTCAGCATTACCTGGAATTTCCCAATAGGCATCAAATCCACGGAAATGATCAATTCTTATTATATCTACAAGGTCCAGCAGATTTGAAATTCTTCTCCTCCACCAGAGGAAATCATTCTTCTCCATTTCATTCCAGTTAAATAAAGGGTTTCCCCAAAGTTGACCTGTTTTACTAAAATAATCCGGAGGTACGCCTGCAACAAATAATAGTTTCCCTTCTCTATTAACAGAGAAAAGTTCTTTCTGAGCCCAAACATCGGCACTATCAAATGCGACAAAAATTGGGATATCACCAATAATGAATATCCCCTTTTTATTAGCATACAGCTTTAATTCAGTCCATTGCTTATGAAAAATAAATTGAAGGAATTTATAGAAATCAATCCTGTCTGAAAGTTTGACCTTCCATTCATTTAATGACTTTTCCTTCCTAATTACCAAATCTTTGTCCCACTTCGTTCATTCAATACCTTTATGGTGGTCTTTTATAGCCATAAAGAAACAGAAATCATCAAGCCACTCATGATTATTTTCTACAAAACCTGAATATTCTTTTTCCAGTCCATGTTTGTTT
Source organism: Ignavibacteriaceae bacterium (assembly GCA_031292435.1). GTDB lineage: Bacteria > Bacteroidota > Ignavibacteria > Ignavibacteriales > Ignavibacteriaceae > Fen-1301. The sequence continues at coordinate 1,051 of JARLHD010000383.1, read as the reverse complement.
AATTTAAAATTATTGAAAGCTTTATTGTTTAGGGATGTTTTAAATTCAATTACATTTCCAAAATCAATTTTTAATCTGTCAAAAGATGGCAGGTTGAGTAAATCATTTTCAGAAAGAAGTCCGCATTCCTTTAATTTCTCCGGACTTAAAATATAATGGTTACCGGCAAATGCAGAGAAACACTGATATGGAGAGTCGCCATAGCCTGTTGGTCCCAGAGGGAATACCTGCCAAAGTTTTTGTCCTGCTGATTCAAGAAAATTAACAAAGTTGTAAGCTTCATAGCCTAAATCGCCGATTCCAAATTTACCCGGTAATGAGGTGGGGTGAAGTAAAATTCCAGCTCTTCTTTCAAATCTCATGATAAACCTTCTGACTTTTGGTAGTTAAAATATATAAAAGGGGAATAATATAGAAAGAATAGAATGGTTTAAAATACAAAACCGCCTGGTATCAAATGAAACCAGGCGGTTAAATTTAAAGATTTAACTAATTAAAATCCTGCTGTAACTCCAATTGATGCATATGGGAAATAACCGACTCTAACCTGAACAGCCCATTTTTCGCTGAACCAATAGTTCAATCCGGCCTGTGCGCTGAAAAAAATATCACTTGCAGAAGCTGATGAAGGGCTATAGGGTCCTGCCGCTCCACTCCATGACCAGGAAACAGATGCAATTCTGTAACCTAAAGATACACCGGCAAATGGATCCAATTTTTCGCCGGGCATAAAATGCCAGTTACCCTGCGCGGCAATAACTATATATGTATATTTCCATTTACCAGAATAATAGAAGTCAAAATTTTCACTTGTTGAAGAATATGAGGCAAAGATACCAGCCTGAATATTTTTTTCAAAATTAAGAAAGTTGAATTCAGCTGAAATCGGAACTGCGCCTGTACCTGTCAATCCGCCTCCACCGACACCAACGCTAAGGCTTCCTGTATTTTTACCAACCTGGTATTGAGCATAAGACTGAGTACTGAATGTTATTAATAGAGCTGACAATAAAAAAGTAACTAGAACTGCTTTCATATAGAACTCCTTAAT
>JARLHD010000382.1 GCA_031292435.1 Ignavibacteriaceae bacterium | reverse complement strand
TCCTTCTCGATCTATACGCACAAAAAAATTCTCTTCACTTTACTGCTTCTAAAAACGATTACTTTTTTGCAGAAGGAAAAACCGCTCAAAGCGGTTTTTCTCTTATAAAACCGTCTACATTCGTTAATAATAGCGGCATCGCCGCTCTTCAGGCGATTACAGAATATAATACCCCGGTAGAAGATTTTCTCGTCATAGCCGATGATATAAACCTCGAAACCGGAAAGGTCAGAATCCGTATCGGTGGGGGAGACGGCGGTCATAATGGTATAAATTCGATTATTTATCACCTCAATTCGGATGAATTCCCTCGGTTAAGGATCGGAATTGGTAATAATTTCGGAAAAGGTGAAATGGCCGATTATGTACTCTCCTCTTTCTCAAATGATGAATTTACCATAATTTCTACTGCTTTTAATGAAGCTGTCCAGTTAATTGATCAGTTTATCCAGGGCGGTATTAAGCAAATGCTTGATGCGAACAGCAAACCTACTAAACTGTAATAATTTCTCTTGTTATTCGGTCCGTAATTAAATAAATTTATGACCTGTTTTAAATACTTATTTATTAATCCCTGCTTTCATCTCGTAATGAAGGCTAAATTACCCGTAGGGAGGTGAAAAATTGAAGACTAACGCGTACGAAAGCACCGTTATGATTAACGCTGCTTTAGACGACGATCAGATTGAAGTTGAGGTGTCAAGACTCCAGGAAAACATCATTAACTTTGGGGGCGAAATTATCGAAGTCGATAAAGTGGGAAGAAAAAGACTTGCCTATATAGTTAATAAAAGCAAAATCGGTTATTATGCAATCTTTAGATTTAATGCTCCATCCAATATTATATCTAAACTCGAAAGATTCTATACCCTTGATGATAATATCCTTCGGTTCCTTACTATAGCTCTTGATAAAGATGCCTTGGAATATTTTGAAAAAAATAAAGCTGCAGCTCTGGATCTTATACCGGATGTTCTTACTCCTGCTGCTCCGGATGAAATAATTATAGATGTGAAACCTTAAGAAACGTATTTTTAAACAAACAAACAGATTTTTGTGGAGGAAGACCCATGGCTGATTTGAAAATGCCCGAAGTTAATTATGTTATTGTTTCCGGAAATTTAACCAAAGATCCTATTTTCCGTCAAACTACTAATAACACTCCCGTTGTTAATTTTTCTATCGCTTCCAATAGAAAATATAAAGATAGCTCAAATCAATGGCAGGAGGATGTTTGTTATGTAGGTATTGTTGCTTGGAATAAATTAGCAGAAAGCTGTAGAGAAAGACTTAGAAAAGGTTCTGCCGTTCTCGTCGACGGTGAACTCCAGAGCAGAAATTGGAAATCTGATGAAGGCTACAACCGCTCTATCGTCGAAATTAAAGCCCGAAGAATCCAGTTCCTGAATAAATCTAAAAGACCTAGTAACGGCGAAAATGGTTCCGCTGATGATGAACCCGCTGTTTTTGTAGACGACGAAAGTATCGATTTTACGGAGGACTCTTTCGATAAGTTCTTATCGACTGAAGAATCTGATTTAATTAAATAAAACGAGGAATTTAAATTGATTCGCAAAGAACAACCCAAAACCAAAAAGGTTTGCCGCTTCACTCAAAACAATGTCAAGTACATTGATTATAAAGATGTGAAAATGCTCCAGAAATTCATTACCGAACAGGGCAAGATTATTCCTAAAAGAATAACCGGTACCTGCTCTAAATATCAAAGAGAATTATCCATTGCTATTAAACGTGCAAGACATATGGCCCTCCTGCCTTATGTTTCTGACACTGTAAGGTAGGTATATAAATGAAAGTTATATTAAGACAAAATCACGAGTCCCTGGGACAAATCGGCGAACTCGTCGATGTTAAAGAAGGCTATGCACGTAATTTTCTTATCCCTAGAAAAATTGC
>JARLHD010000381.1 GCA_031292435.1 Ignavibacteriaceae bacterium | reverse complement strand
TAGACAGTTTCATAGGAAGCCTATCTAAAATTCTTACTTCCTCGCCAATATTTTCATAAGATTCAAGGCTATTGACAAATTCTGCCTTTAATTCCGGAGATGACGTATGTCCACAACTTTCATAAATGCTTTTTGCAATTACTTTCTTTTTTGAGATTGCTTTCTCAAGAACTGACATATTTTCACCCCGCCGGGGGGATACATAAGGAGGTCTAGTAAATGTAACTATTTCACGTTTAGCATTTTGCTGCAGGTTTAACCATCTGTCTTTGGTCTGATTTCTATTACTAAGAATTTCAATATATTCTATTGTATCAATTTTCTGCTTATTGTTTGAATAAATACAAGCAAGTTCCTTTTCCAACATGTTAGTTGCTCTATTCATCTGTTCTAAAATTGCTTGTTTTTTTTGATTGAACTCCAGTTCGAAATTTGAAATTATATTCTGGAGAGCGATTTTAGGTTCGATTCCACGAAATATTTTTTGTCCATCTTTATAGCTTTCAAGGCAGGCTCCCTTATTTATCAGATTTTGAAGGATCTCGTAAATTTTTGTACGTGTTACATTAGTAATTTTTGTAAGTTCTGAAGCATTGAATTCTTTCTTCTGAAGAAGGGCAATATATACCTCAGCTTCTCTCGCCGTCAGGTTAATTTGCTGTAACTGTTTAATCATATTTTAACCTCATATATATTGCCATCTTAATAATAAGATTTGTCTCCCTTACTGGGGGGACACAATTAACATAGTTAAACTACATTAAAAAATCAATAGTTGTTAAAAATATTTTGGGATGTATTTTCTAAATTTGAATTATTTAATAATCTAGGATCGTTATGAATTACGCTCAAGATATGATACACATAAAATGGAAAATCGTACTATACAATAGTAGATGGTATTATATTATATTTATTATAATATAATAGTATTCTTAAAGTTCAGCATATTTCAGAGAACTTTGAAGTTAAGCAGGATATTGATTAGGTTGATTCTTTAGGAAATAGCAAATAATATTTAAATTATATAAATAAATTCCCGATTATTATAAATGAAATATTTAATAACACTTTTCGCTATAATCTTCTTATCTGGATGTGCATGTATCCAGAAGGTTTCCAAAGATAGTCAATTCTCATCCAAGCAAACTGAATTAGTTATGTCTGCCGATTCTACAACACCTATGCGAGTCCTAAGTGTATATAATAAAAGAGATTCGCTATTGCTGCGGACAAAATGTGAAGACATTGTACCTGATTCGGTAAATACAATTCTGCAGAATCTATTAAAAAGAATGTATAGAACAGTTAATGATAGTCTTAGCAAAGGAGTAGGCATAGCTGCACCTCAGGTTGGTATACTTAAAAACATAATTTGGGTACAGCGATATGATAAACCCAGTAATCCTTTTGAGGTATATTTTAATCCCATAATTATCCAGTATACAAAAAAGAAATTAAGCTGGGTAGAAGGATGTCTATCCATTCCCGGCAGGAAAGATACAACTACTACACGCTCTTATGCAATTCTTGTGGATTATATGAAACCGGATAAATCTCATAAAATTGAAATGGTTGAAGGATTTACGGCTATTATTTTTCAGCATGAAATTGATCATTTGAATGGAATTATTTATTTGGACCGACTTTAATTCAATACGTTTTTCACAGATTTCAAGTATGATAATGACATCAACACGAATATAGCAGTTATCCAGTTTGTAATACATAAGATTATTTTAAGATGATAAAAACTAATCGGACATGCTTTCTTTGTTTTATTCTCATATGGCTACCATACACTCAAGCTATAATCCCCAAGACATCTTCAATTGTATCGGAAAGGGTCTCATATTTTCCTGCAGGTAAAACAAAGGATATAAATCCGGATACACACCTACAAATCATCTTCCCAAACCAACCTATATTGGGGAAAACAGGAAAGATCAGGATATACGACATGGAGAATGACAGGCTAGTAGATATGCTTGACTTGAGCATCCCACCAGGACCGGCTGACAGTTCTAGTCACCGATCCAATACAAAGCCACCTTGCCTACAAGTGCCTTATAAATATGTTTCAGGAAAATTTACTAATGCCAATACAAAACCGGGAACTCCATCTGGCGGAGCATTACCGACACCGGATAATTATCAATTGACTATTATCGGGGGTTTTACTGATGGATTTCACTTTTACCCAGTAATAATCCATGACAAAACAGCAACGATATATCCGCATAATAATCTGTTGCAATATGGCAAGACTTATTATGTGGAGATCGATCCCGGTGTTCTGATACTCAGGGACAATAGCTTTAAAGGGATAACAGGAAAAAACGGATGGATCTTTACGACTAAACAACTGCCTCCTGATGTTAATAAGAAAAAATATGTGGTGAGTGCAGACGGAAACGGTGATTTTAATACAGTACAAGGAGCCATTGATTTTGTACCGGATTACAATCCAAATCCAATAACTATTTTTATCAGAGACGGTGTATATGAGGAGATCGTTTATTTCCGAAACAAGACTAACATAACGATACTGGGGGAAGAAAGGGACAGAGTTATATTAATGTATGCAAACAAGGAAACGTTCAACCCGCATCCAATAAACATATCTACGAATGAAGAAGAGGGAACCTTTCCTTCCCGACGTGCAGCATTTTCTGTAGACCACTCAAGCAGGATACATCTTGTGAACCTTACCATTAAGACAACCTCAGAGAGGGCCCAAGCAGAAGGTTTACTGCTAAATGGAAGTGAGAACATTGTTAATAATGTTAATATAAGCGGATCGGGAGATGCACTGCAATCCAATGGATCGGCGTACTACGAGAGATGCCGCATAGAAGGTGCAGGAGATATAATACTTGGAAGAGGGCCGGCTTTTTTTAAAGATTGCGAGCTTAGAAGTTCCGGCGGTCCATACATGTGGATACGTAATACTTCCTCTAACCATGGGAATGTATTTGTAAATTGTAATTTTATGACTGCGAAGGGCAGAGAAACAGAACTTGCACGCTCACCAATTAATGGAGGTAAGACTTATCCTTATTGTGAATCCGTATTACTTAATTGTAAACTTGCAGGCATCTCCCCTATTGGGTGGGGACCTATCGGTGGAGATGCATCGAAGATACATTATTGGGAATACAACAGTACAAATATCAGTGACGGGAAACCTGAAGATGTAAGACAACGCCATCCTATATCGAGGCAGTTAACAATAAAGAACGATTCTTTAATTATTGCTAACTATTCAAAACCCGATTATATATTAGGGAGCTGGGCAAAAACAATTGCTTCCCTAATGACTACTTCCGATTTCGAATATCCATTAAAATAAAATAAAAAATATTATTAAGAATGCAAATAGAAAAGTAGGCGTAGCTTTAATAGGGTATGAGAAGTTCGAGTGTATCAGAAGAAATTCATCAAAGCGTTTGTTTGAATATATAACTCCGAGCGACAGAGGTAGATAAATAACTCGTATAGGAAGGCAAACGGTGAATTATTCTTCTTCTTCGTCATTTTGATTTGAAGAGACGCCGAAGATATGGAAATTGAGATTTTTAATAATTTCGCTCGCTTCTTCAAGCTGATCTACTCTTACCATAATCCTGGCGGGTTGTATCAAGGGATCGATGATCAGAAAGTTTTCTCCATTAACAAAATAATCGATACCTCCATCATCAAGCATGGATTTAATTATACCGAGATCTCCCTGGTTCATGGAAGAAAGCATCTGAACGTATTCTTTATCTTTTATAATTTCCGGAGGGTCAACAGCAAGATTGATGAGGGAATCACATTCAGGACAACGAACAAGTTTTTTCATATTTTCATTTTTATTGATGCCAATTGTGAAATGACATGAAGGGCAGTTGATTTGCATAGGTAATCCTGAATTCAATTCGTTTTTCATTGCTTTCTGACATTCCGGTTTTTTACAATAATAATATTCCCCACCTTCAGAAAGGCATTCCTGACAATATGGTTTTCCGCAATTATGACATACTGAATCTGTTTCTATTTCGGGATGATTTGTACAATTTTCCATATATAAAATTCCTTTATCGTTGTAATATAATATAATTAAGAAATTGATCCGGATTTAGGATTTCTTTGAGCCAAGTATCAGACATGAATTCCCGATTTAACGAAATTTACTATTCTTTAACAAACACCTAAAGATCTTAAAAAGTTCCCCTATGTTATGGGGATCAATATTTACTTCCTTTTCTGCCTCATGCCAACATAATTCCAATATAATAATCCAATATTAATTGTGTGAGGATAAGTACCGTTCTCGAAACCACATGGTTTGAATTTTATTTTTAGAGGTAAATATTATTAGCTATCCTTTTCTTATTTCTTTTAGTTCAAATTCAATAGTTCCATATCCCAGCACATCTCTTAGAAATCCCATTATGCCACCACCTTCAATTATTATTTTTGCCTTTATTAGTCCGATACCTTCGACATACCATTCAGTAATTCTGTTTTTTTCATTCGACGAACCTTCAACAACGGATTCTAATTTTATAGCATTAAAAGTTCCTGCTTTTGTAATAACAGATTCTTTATTAAGAACCTTACCCGTAATCTTTATTTTATCGGTGCCATTTTTTGAATATTCTTCACCTTCCCAACTCCATCCTCTACCTGAAACCAAGGGAAGAGGAAATCGTAATAGTGGTTTATTATATGTAAAGGTTTCCTCTTTTGTAATGAACAAAAGTACATGGAGAAATTGATATGTCTCATTTACATATATACCATCATCCTTAATTATTAAATTCTGCCTGTATTTGAATTTATCAGCATTACTGGAATTGATTATGAAATCACCATCTTTATAATATTTTGTAATACTTTCACCAAATGATGAATTATAAATCAAGGTTATATTATTATTCTCAGGGAAGTATGAGTTTGAGATTGTTTTATTTTTGGCTAAAAAGGTGTTATTTAAAGCTATTAATAAAAGAACCAGAAGAAGGATATAAATGAATTTATGTTTCATGCCGTTGAAGTATAATTATTAAATTATCTTTTTATGATTCCAGAATATACTAAACAAATCAAGGACAGATATAACAGAATGACTAATATTATTTCAAATTAACTTATGATATATTACTAAGTTTAATAATATAGAGGAGTTATGAGAGGCACAATTGTTCTTAAGGATGAAAGATGGACTACATCTTTTAGCTAAAGGGACTAATCCTAGCAACCAATCCATCAATCATATTCTGATAATAACTATTTTATTAGAGCTGAATTTTAGCAAGAGATAAGGGGTTAGTGAGAAAGATAAATGGTAAAAAAGTAGATTTTCAATTCGTAGATTGATTGAAATAGATTCAGAGAGTGGCACATTATGAGACAGTTGGGATGGGAGATTAGAGGAGGAGTATAAGAGTCGCTACTGAGCCGTTCATCTCTCGTTCATCTCTCGTTCATCTCGGCTTCAGCTTTCGTTGAGGAAATAGAGGTGACGGCTGTCAATGTGTATCATTATGGGGCGAATTTGGGGATTAGTCCAACGACTACCAAGCAGATGGCGAAGATAATAGCGCTGACTATTATTGTTATTACCTGGGTCAATAAAAGGATGGCTAACACCAGACATATACCAAGGAAGGTGAATCTTGCATTTTTATTCTTCATAGGTTTACATTGTTATTTAAAGAATTTGTTCATACGGTCGAAGTGTTCCTCGAAGTTCTGTTTTGCTCCTGCCTGGAAATTCTTTGCTTCGCCTACTGCGAATTCGTATTCATCTTTTTGAAATGCTTCGAAGGATTCTTGGGCGGTCTGTTCCGGAGTGATGCCAAAGTATGTCTGACCTCTTTTTTTACGTTCTCCTTTATCGAGATCGGTATCAACCATAGGTGGTATAATTTCAAATACTTTTATGGAGGTATCTTTTAGCTGGCGGCGCAGAGTAATTGAGAAGGAATGGAGGGCGGCTTTGGTTGCCGAATATACGGGCATGGCAACTGAAGGGATAAAGCCGAGTCCTGATGTTATATTTATTATTGCGGCTTCCTTTTGAGTGAGCAGGAGTGGAATAAAGTAAGCGCAAAGTTGGACAGGAGCCTCTAGGTTTATAGCGATCTCGTTATCAATTGTCATTATGGTTTCAATCCCCTTCCGGAAATCGATTGCCCGCTGAATGCCTGCGTTGTTTATGAGGATGTTAAGTTTAGGGAAATCTGTTTTTATCCAATTATAGAGAGCTTCCCTATGAACAGGGAGAGCAAGATCAAACTGCCTGGTATGGATAGATGGAAATAATTTTTTAGCTTCATCGAGTTTATTCATTCTTCTTGAACATATTATAACTTCGTTACCTGTTTCGACAAATTCTTTTACTAATGCGAGACCGATACCAGTTGCTCCTCCGGTAATTAAAACAGTATTTCCTTTAACGTTCATTGTATAGACCTTAGATTTAAGTTTTATTTCAAAATTTATTAACTAAAATATGAATATATCAGTTTTCAGGGAAACAATTATTTAGCTATTTTACATTATTAAACTAAGCTTTCATTGGAAATAAATTTATTAAGATACATCACGTTAAAGAGGCTGGGTAATGCTATCCGTATTATGCTTTCCTTTTATATTTCGAGGGTTATGAGGAAGGCGGTGGTATGGGGAATGCCAGTTTCGTATTCGATAGAACCGACTAATCACTGCAACTTAAAGTGTCCAGAGTGTCCATCCGGGTTAGGTACATTAACACGTCCATTAGGGCTTTTGAAATTTGATGATTTTGCGAAGCTGATTGATGAGATTAAGGATACAGGTTTTTATGTGCAGTTATTCTTCCAGGGGGAGCCATATATTAACAAGCAATTGCCTGAGATGATAAGGTATGCACAGGAGAGGAAAGTTTATATTTCAATTTCCACAAACGGGCATTTTATTACGGAGATAAATGTAGACTACATACTTGAGAACGCACCTGACAAGCTTATCTTTTCCATGGACGGTCTTGATGAGAAGAGTTACCAGCAGTACAGAATCGGGGGGACGTTTGCACAGGCGGATGCGGGGCTTAAGGCGCTGACGCGCAGAAAACGGGTGTTGAAGAAGAGGGTGCCGTTTGTTGAACTTCAGTTTATTGTGATGAAGCAGAATGAGAATCAGCTTGATGATGTGGTGAAGTACGGAAAGGAAAGCGGAGTTGATAAGGTAGTGTTTAAGACTATGCAGATATCATCTTATGAGAATGCGGTTAAGTTCCTACCCAGTAATCCTAAGTACAGGCGATACATTGTTGAGAATAATAATTTCAAGATAAGGAATAAGCTACAGAATCATTGCTTTGCATTATGGAGGACATCAGTAATAACATGGGATGGTCGTGTGGTTCCCTGCTGTTTTGATAAAGATGCTACGTTTGAAGCGGGGCATGTGAACGGCAGATCTTTTAAGGAGGTATGGCATTCGAAGGAGTTGAACGCGTTTAGACAGAGCATTCTGCAAGACAGAGGCGGGGTAAGCATGTGCACTAATTGCACAGAGGGACTCAATATGAATATCTTTGAGATTGAGAATTAAATGATTAATGCATATTCTAACAATACTGATGCCGAATTGCCAAATCGTTATAAAGGATTATTGATAACGGTTTTGAAAATAATTATTGCAGGAGGACTACTAACCTACCTGGTATTGAAAGTTAATGTATATGAAATACTGGGAGCGTTACGAAATGCCAACTTATCATTGATTGCTGTTACTGCCCTGCTTGCTGTACTGAATATATATCTTCAGTTTCTTAAATGGAAGTTAACATGCGGTTATGTGCTTAACGAGAAAAGCAACAGGAAGATAGGGTTATCGTTATTCTATGGTTTTTCAGGAGGAGTTTTTACTCCCGCCAGGATTGGGGAATACTTTGGGAGAGCAGCGGCATTTAAGGATAAGCCTCTAATAAAAGTTGCCGTAGCTACATTTATTGACAAGCTCTTTCCGCTTATGGCAGTGGCGGGATTCGGGGCTTTGGCGAGCATATTATTTATTCATTATTACTATCACGTATCCGCATATTTAACGGGATCGATCTTTATAGTAACATTTATTTTATTTTATATTATTTATTCTATTTCACTTGATCCAAGATTATGGAACAGTGTTTTGTTCGCAAGGATAAATAAGTCGCCCCGTTTAAATAAGCTATATAATAATCTAAAAATTCTTAAGGAACTTGACAGGAATTATACAACACAGATGGTATTTATATCGATTGCGTTTTATTGCTGTTTTATTTTGCAATATGCATTGCTGGCGGCGGCATTTTCAGGGCATACGAATGTTATACAATATATTTGGGCGGGAAACCTTGTAATGTTTGTCAAGACGATTATACCTCCGATTTCATTAGGTGAATTGGGAATACGTGAAGGAGCATCGGTATTTTTTCTTCACATGTTCGGGGAGGTGAAGAGTGTAGGGTTTAATTCATCCATATTTCTTTTCCTTATAAACATGCTGATACCATCTATAATTGGTTTGTTCCTACTGCTTAAGAGAAATGATGATTGAATTTGTTACTGCAGGAATTGCAGCGCTGCTTTTATTTTATTTATTTTTTTTAACCGGGATATTGAAGGGGCTTAACAGTTTAATCGGGGAATCATTTAAGACCAGGGGGAATTCATTACCAGAAGATTACATATCGATTATAATTCCATTCAGAAACGAATCCAAAAAAATACTTAAATCATTAGAAAGCATAGAGAAGCAGGATTATCCTAGGGATAAATTTGAAGTTATATATGTTAATGATTTTTCAGATGATGATTCGCTTGAAATACTTGGCAAGGCGGAGAAAGCGAAGAACATTAAGATACTGTCTGTACCTGAAGAGTATTCGAAATATCAGCATAAGAAGAGAGCGATACGTTTCGGAATAGAGAACTCGCACGGAAGTATTATAGTTACAACAGATGCCGATTGCCTACATGGTGTGAATTGGCTGAGAACGCTAATAGGACAGTTTGATAGTGAGACGGGTTTTGTTTCTGGTCCTGTTGAGTTTTTAGAGGAGAGTACTTTATTTAACCGGATGCAGAGGCTTGAATTTGCGGGATTGGTTTTGACGGGTGCGGGATTGATAGGGATTAATGAGCCTATAATTTGTAATGCAGCGAATATTGCATATAGGAAAAAGGCGTTTAACGAAGTAAGCGGTTTTAGTTATAAGCATAGTCTTGCTTCCGGCGATGATGAACTACTTATGCAAAAGATCAGGAAGGAAACCAATTATAAAATCAAATTCTGTATGGACAAGGGAGCAGTTGTAAAGACATCATCTAACGGAAGTCTTAATCAATTTTATCAACAGAGGAAGAGGTGGGCAAGCAAGGGGTTATTTTATTCTAATCATTTACTGATACTAAAACTCATAATGATTTTTTTATTTTATTTATCATTCCCGGTTCAACTGATTTTAGGAATTTTTTATGATCCAATCTTTTTGTTTTGGATGCTTGTATGTTTTGTAATCAAAGCAATGATGGAGTATATGATACTAAGAACAGGATCCAATATTCTGTTTAACAAGTCTATTTTAAAACCATTTATACCTGCGGAGATTTTACACATTCCTTACATTCTGATTGCCGGGATATCGGGGAGTTTGGGAAATTATATCTGGAAGGAGAGGAAGATTAAGAGATAGTGTATATTATTCTATGCAGTAAGACATCAATTATATACATTTCAGCAGGCTTTTTATGAAAATATATAGATTTAGGACATAATAAGTCTGGCATTCCAATTGAGTCCGATTAAACAAATAGTGAGAATCACAATGAAAAAGTTAATATTGTTCGCATTTGTTTTGTTATCATTCACGACAATACAGTCAAAGACTATGGCTGATTATGGCGGAGACGGATACTTTTACACTGCGCTTGCTCCATACGGATCATGGATAGATCTTAATGATGGAATGACGGTATGGCAACCTACTATGATGCCAAGGAACTGGGAGCCATATACAATAGGACACTGGGAGTGGACAGCCGAAGGCTGGTATTGGGATTCGGACGAACCTTTCGGTTATATAACATACCATTATGGCAGGTGGTATAATGATGAAAATTATGGATGGATATGGATACCTGATGATCAATGGGCACCTGCATGGGTAGATTGGAAATATGATGATGATTATGTAGGCTGGGCTCCGTTATCACCTTATGGAGTATTCCAAGTAGGGGTAGGATTTCATTTTACACAGGAATATCATTCACCATACAGATTCTGGCACTTTGTAGGCTACGACCGTTTTTGCGATCCTTATGTATATCATTATTATGCTGGTGCAACTTACAAGTACCGCATTTATAATGGTGCAACTTTTAGGAATGACTATGGCTACAGCAATGGCAGAATTATTAACAGAGGCGTTGGTTATGATATAGTAAGAGAGCGAAGCGGGCGTCCTATCAGGACAACTGAAGTAATCAGAACAACTGATCCCCGAGAAGTAACAGGTAACAAGGATAATACTATAATAAAAACCTACGATGCTACACGCAATGATATCCTGAGAAACAACGTTAGTGGAATTACTATAAAGAAACCTGACAAAAGGACAACTCTGGATGTTGCAAAGGTAACTTTAGGAGAAAGGAATGTTACAGGCAGGAATGTTATAACTCAGGAAAGGCAGACACCGGTTGTTAACAGCACGGTTGAAACACAGAAGCGGGATATACTAGAACAGCAGAACAGGCAGAAGCAACAGCAACCTGATGCACAAAATAATCAGAGTCAAATTGATGCTCAGAGACAGAAACAATTAGATCAACAGAACATACAGAATCAAAAGAAACAACAGAGACAGATGATTAATGATCAGAACAGGCAGAGGCAGCAACAGATTGGTACACAAAACCGTCAGAAACAGATAGTACAACAGAGACAAAATGTTAACCAGCAGAATGTTCAAACGCAGCAGGTTCAACAAAGACAGAATGTGAACCAGCAGAATGTTCAAAGACAACAGGTTAAGCAGAGACAACAGGTTGATCAGCAGAAGGTTCAAAGACAACAGACAGAGCAGAAGAACCAGCAGACGAACCAGAGGAATGATAATAAGGACGATGGCAAGGACCGGAGGTAAGTCAGGTATACAAAGATGATGTATAAAGAAGCGGCTAATAATGAGCCGCTTTTTTTATAATGCTATTTCCGATTGGGGATCGAAGAAATGGAGTTTACCTGTATCAAAGAATAACTGCCGCCGGGTACCCTGATCGGGCTTTTCACGTGCAGGAATCCTTGCTGTAAACTGGATATTATCTAAAGGGAAATATAAGAATATTTCGTTCCCCATTGGTTCAACCACTTCCAAGTTAACTTCAATTTGGTTGAAAGTAGGTCTAATTTGTGTTGTGGCAGAGTCATAAATATCTTCAGGACGGATACCGAGCCAAATATCTTTATTTAAATATCCACTTAGTTTTTTTTCATATTCCGAACTTAATTTAAGCATCAAGCTTCCCTTATTGCTTTTGAAATTGATTCCTTTCTCCGATAGAATTTTGCCTTCTATAAAGTTCATGGAAGGACTTCCTATGAATCCTGCTACAAATTTATTTGAAGGAAAGTTGTATAACTGGAGTGGAGAATCTATCTGATTGACTACGCCATCTTTTAAGATTACTATTTTATCACCCATTGTCATAGCTTCAGTCTGATCGTGAGTAACATAGATCATAGTAGCTTCAAGAGAATGATGGAGCTTAGATATTTCAGTTCTCATCTGGACACGGAGTTTAGCGTCGAGGTTACTGAGGGGTTCATCGAACAGAAAGACTTTGGGTTTGCGAACTATAGCGCGACCAAGAGCAACACGCTGCCGCTGCCCACCTGATAGAGCTTTGGGTTTTCTATTAAGGAACTCCTCGAGCCCAAGTATCTTAGCTGCATCTGTAACACGGGTTTTGATTTCCTGTTTCGGGAACTTTCTAAGTTTGAGTCCAAAGGCCATATTTTCAAAGACGGTCATATGCGGGTAAAGAGCATAGTTTTGGAAGACCATGGCTATATCGCGGTCCTTGGGAGATATGTCGTTAACTTTTTTACCGTCGATGAAGATATCGCCTTCGGTTATTTCTTCAAGTCCGGCGATCATTCTCAGAGTAGTAGATTTCCCACAGCCGGAAGGACCAACCAGGACGACAAACTCTTTATCCAATATATCTATGTTTACATTTTTTACAGCCGGTTTCCCCCCGTCGAATACTTTAGAAACATTTCTTAAAGTTACTTCAGCCATATTATTACCTGGAAATGGTTTTCAATTGTTTAATGAAATCAGGATTTGAAATAGCAACTGAGTTAAAGTTATTCACTTTCCCTCCATTTTGCAATAATAAAGAAAGGATTCCGAAAGACATTGCGATTCTGTGATCCTCATAGCTTTCAAATACGGGGAAGGGGTTTGTTATTTGTCCATCGAATTCGAATCCATCAGGGAATTCGGTCACATTAAGACCTAGGTGCAGAAGGTTAGAACATATAGAGCTTATCCTATCGGACTCTTTACCTCTTAATTCTTTTGCATTCCGGATTGAAAATCTGCCTGAAGAGAGGATACCGGCTATTGCAAGAATAGGAATTTCATCGATGATGTTAGGTATTATTTCAGAGGGTATTTCGATATTATGAAGATGGCTGGTCTTAATAATGAGGTCGCCGGAAAGCTCACCATTGTATTGTTTAATGTTTTCAGTTTCAATATTACCGCCCATAGACTTTAGTAAAGTAACAACACCGATACGTGTTTCATTAAGTGATACGTTTTTAATCAGCAATTCGGAATTATCAGTCAGCAAAGCGAGGGGCATGAAGAAGGCTGCTGTAGAGATATCGCCGGGTACATGATATACCGTCGGAACGGGATAATTTTTATTTGAAACATAAATGATTTTTTTGCCGATAGAATTTGAGACCGTTAGTCCCAGCATTTTTTCAGTATGATCGCGGGAAGGTATCCCTTCGATCAATTTAGTTTCGTTTTGGAGATGGAGCCCAGAAAGTATTATACAGCTTTTAACCTGTGCGCTTGCGACAGGTATTTCATACTCAATTGCATTTAATTTATCAGAACCGAATACTTTTACAGGCAGAGTGCCAGAAGGAGATGCGTGGATATTGGCTCCCATTAATGCAAGTGGAGATATAACTCGTTGCATTGGTCGACGGGACAAAGATTCGTCACCGATAATTTCAGAATCAAAGTCCTGATTTACCAAGACACCTGATATTAATCTTGCTGTAGTACCTGAGTTGCCTGCATTTAATGGGGAAGAAGGCTTTTTAAGTTTTTTTAATCCAAGTCCTTTTACAATTAAGCTATCATGCTGATTAGCAAAATTAACTCCCATCGAAGAGAAGCAACGGACAGTTGATTTTACATCCTCGCCATTTCCGAGATTATGAATAACAGACTCCCCTTCAGCAAGAGAAGAGAATATAACGGAGCGGTGGGATATTGATTTATCGCCAGGGAGAGACAGAGTTCCTTCAACTTTATTTATTTTATTGAACTGTTGTTCCATTATTTACGGCTCCATGCATCAAGTATTATATCAAGATCTTTTTTACTTAGTGAGCTTTCATCATACATACCCTTTACCAGCCTCTGACGCAGAGCTTCATAAATTATGACAGCTGCTGCAACTGAGATATTCAGACTCTGCACCATTCCGAACATAGGTATAAACAATTTTGCATCAGCGAGTTCAGTTGCCTCATCAGATACTCCCCTATGTTCATTCCCCAGGACCACTGCACATTTATCTGTAAAATTGACGTCATACAAATTTACTGCGCCTTCGGTAAGAGAAGTAGCATATATCTTAAAGCCCTTATCTCTAAGACTGTTATAGCATTGTTTAATATCGGTATACTTTTCTTTTTCAATCCATTTAACTGCTGAAGCGGAGGATTTCTTCCCTATTCTTGGAAATTTTTCCAAGTAATAGAGGAGAGAGACAGCGGGAATACCAGCAGCATCGCAGGTTCTTAATACAGCGCTAACATTATGGGGATCGTGCACATTCTCCAGAACAAGATGGAGGGTATGTTGTCGTGCCTTGGCAACAGCTTTGAATTTATTGAGTCTTTTTTCAGTTAAGAATTCTTTCACAATCAGGGTTTACTGAAAATTAGTTTATAAATGGTTCTTGTTCTACTCCCCCTGGCCTTATCTATTTTAAAAGACTTCTTATCCGTTTTGATATAGAATGCTACGAGCTCGACAATTTTTGATAAAGCAGTATCCTCATCATGGGCCCAGGTTTCACAACCTTTGAGAGAAGGTACTTCAGCAGTATATCCATCGTCAGTTTTATGTACAACAATTTCTAAAACCATAATCTCTCATAATATATTTTGCGCAATACCCGAACCAATTAATCACAAGATATTATTGTTATCATATTGCCTGTGCAAGATTTCTAATTTAATATATACCAGACAGAGAATATGAATAAAGAGCGCTGATGAATATGAACCTAGTAAGTGCCTTTACCAGAATCCTCACCTAATACAATTTTAACGCTGGCACTAGCTCCAACTCTATCGGCACCTGAGGCAATCATTTTTTCTGCATCTTCGCGGCTACGAATACCACCAGAGGCTTTTACACCGATGCCACTACCTACTACAAATTTCATTAATGCGATATCGCCGACAGTAGCACCACCTTTACTGAATCCTGTAGATGTCTTGACAAAATCAGCTCCAGCTTCTTTGCAAATAACACAAGCTTTAATTTTTTCTTCATCAGTAAGGAGAGCTGTTTCGAGAATTACTTTGCAGATAGACTTATGATTATGGGCTGCATTAACAACCTGTTTAATATCGTTTGCTACATAGTCATAATTGCCTTCCTGCAACTGACCAACATTAATAACCATATCGATTTCTGTAGCGCCATTATAGATAGCCTGTTCGGCTTCAAAGCGTTTAACTTCAGTAGTAGTAGAACCAAGAGGGAAACCGATTACAGTACATACTTTTACTTCAGTATTTTTTAACATTTCATAACAGAGGGCGACATAGCAGGGATTGACGCAAACCGAAGCGAAGACATACTGTCTGGCCTCTTCGCATAAAGCTTTAATTTCTGCGGGTTTAGCATCTGGTTTGAGTAAGGTATGATCAATTTTCCTAGCGAGGTTTTTATCTGCAAGAACGTGACCAACACCAGGTCCAGCTGCTATTCTTGAAGCGCCTGTTTCCACGATATTTTTAACAGCTTTAGGCTGGGTAACGACATTAGTCTCCCATCCTTTACATGATTCGCCCTGATAATAGAAGTCCCTAAGTACTTTTTCAAGGAACTCTTTAGATACATCTTCTGAAATTGGATAATCCATTTTAACCACCATTTATTAAATAAGCTTTATAAGTATTTTGAAGGAGCATGGCGATTGTCATTAGTCCCACTCCACCCGGAACCGGTGTTATATAGGATGCTTTCTTAGAAACATCCTGGAAATCGACATCGCCCACAACTCTTGAACCATTCGGATGAGAATCATCCTTTATTCTATTTATACCAACGTCTATAACCACTACACCCTCTTTGACCATGTCTGCTTTTACGAATTCGGGTTTCCCAATTGCAGCAATCAATATATCAGCGGTCCTGGTGTACTGATTGAGGTCATGTGCGGCTGAGTGGCATACTGTAACAATTGCATTTGCGTATTTATTTTTCTGCATAAGAAGATTAGCAACAGGTTTACCGACTATGTTACTTCTACCAAGAACCACGACATGTTTTCCTACTGTTTCAATATTGTAACGCTTTAATAGTTCCTGGATTCCTGCAGGAGTACATGGAACAAAAGCATCCTTTCCTGCTATAAGCTTTCCAATGTTTATTGGATGGAAACCATCGACATCTTTATCAGGGGATATAGCTTCTATAATTTTGTTTTCATCGATATGTTTAGGAAGAGGAAGCTGAACGAGCATTCCATGATAATCCTTTCTATTATTATATGAGGAAATCAGGTTAAGCAAATCCTGCTGGCTAATATCTGAGCGTAATTTTTCCGATACTGACTGTATGCCGACTTCTTTACATGCTTTCTCCTTATTATTGATATAGATCAGAGAACTGGGATCATTACCAACCATAATTGTTACAAGTCCTGGTATATTTTTGCCATCCTCTATAAGAGCGGAGATTTTATTCTTAATTTCTGTTTTAATCTCAGAGGCAATCCTTTTTCCATCAATCAAAATCATACAGCAACGTTCTCTGTTTTTATGTATGAGAGGTCGAAGTGATAATTCTTTTTAAGGTAGCTCAATATTTTTTTATCATGAATTATATCTTCGGCAAATGGATTAGAGTTCTGCCATCCTGTTTTATTGTTGCGCCTATAATTTTCCAATCTTCTAATTGTAATTTCACAAAACACAGGGTCAATATCGGCTGTGAAACATCTTCTATTCAATCTTTCTGCGGCAATAAGAGTTGTACCCGAATGAGCAAAAAGATCTACAATGATTTCATCTTCTTTGCTATTGGCAAGGACAATTCTTTCAATTGACTTAAGGGGTTTCTGTGCATAACATCCGTTTACATTTTCTTCCATCCTATAGAATACCTGCTGTATATCCACCCAGACATTTCCAGCTCTAATATTTTCAGATTTACTTCTTTCAAGATTTTCTGTTTCTTTACCATCTATAGTTTTATAGTACCCCTTTAATATTTTAGGAATCTCAGTATATTCAGCATCAATATTGAAATCAGGGGCACCTTTAATATAATATAGGAGCTCCTGCCTGATAGACATCCAATTTTTTTGGGTGCCATATCCTCTTTGATTGCGCATAGTAATGAAGCTTCTAGAAGTAAATCCAGAAGAGCTCATCATTCGGATAAAATCAGATAATGGCTGGAAATTGTTATTTTGATCAGCGCCAAGCCAAATATATATAGAGGCATTCTCACTTAGAATGTTGTATGAAATATTTACCCATCGTTTACACCAATTTACAAACTCAGATAACTTCTTTTCTTCAAAAGCAACAAAGTTATACGGTGGATCCTGGACAGCCAGAGATGCTGTTTCTTTTTTCATCATCTTTTTAACATGAACAGAATTAGCCGAATCTATACATCCTACCTTATGCCTGTTCCCACTATTGGTCCATATCTCACCTATTTTAATCCTGCAATACGGAAGTAAAAGATCATGCAATACAGGATCAAGATCAATTCTAGGCAGAGGGAAGTTAACCATAGTTAATCAATTTTCCTGATGAATTCAGGGAATAAAATCCTCTCGAGTTCCACAGACTTTCCGGTTTCCTGATCAACCTTAAAATACATTCCGCAAAGATGAGAATCATTTTCTGCTGTTTCATATTTCTGCGGAGTCTGATAGATAAATCTATTTATAGCTGGAGTAGTCTTCATACCGATTACTGATTCGTAGGGACCTGTCATTCCGACATCAGTAATATATCCTGATCCATTCGGGAATATTCTTTCGTCCGAAGTTTGTACATGCGTATGAGTACCTACCAAAGCACTAATCTGACCATCGAGATAATTTATCATGGAGATCTTTTCGGCAGTAGCCTCAGCATGGAAATCAATAATAATAACTTTAGTTTCAGCTTTTATTTTAGGGAGCACCCAATCAGATGATCTGAAAGGGCAATCAATACTAGACATGAAGGTTCTACCCTGAAGATTTAAGACTGCTGCTTTACCTTTTTTGGTTTCAACAATGCAGTATCCATTTCCATATGTTCCTTTAGGGTAATTAAGAGGACGAAGTGCTCTGGGTTCAATTTTCAAGTAATCCTGTGACTGATGTTTATCCCATGTATGATTACCACCTGTTAATACATGAACTCCAAGATCAAAGAGTATCTTCCCTTCTTTTGCTGTACAACCTTTACCATCTGAAGCATTTTCACCATTAGCGACAACCAAATCAGCTTTATATTTCTGAATGATACCGGGTAGCCAGGTTTGTACAAGGTCCATTCCCGGTTTTCCTACAATATCTCCAATAAATAATATATTTAAATGAGCCATATTTCCCTTCAGTTAATGCATAAATATATCTAAAATGGGTATCAAATTAAATATTATATGATAATTTAATACCCGAGAAAGAAAATTATTTAAACAATTTTTGCTTCTTTTATTTCCCGGGCAGGGTATTTTTTGATGTACAAGTTGTACAGGAACATTAAAATGGTAGTTATTATTCCTATACATAAGAGTATTAAGAAGATAATAGAGGGCTGATTTGATTCCTTAGCGAAAGTTTTGTATAGCCAACCTCCAAGAGTTCCACCGAACGCCCATCCAATAGCAATAGGAAGAAAGGCAAACCCCTGGAATAATGCTGCCTGTCCTTTAGGAGCAAGATCAGCAATATATTCATAGTAACGTGGCGCCTGAGTCTGTTCACCTATAGAAAAAATTACCATACCAGCAATGATCATAAAGATTGAGGGGTGAACCATTATGACCCCCCAAGCTAGTATAGTGAAAGCAAATCCTACAATAATTGCAGTTATTGGAGCCATATTTTTTGTTAAGCGGTTAACTGCAAGTTGTAGTAGAATGATGCCCCAGGCATCTACAGATTCAATAATTTCAAATGGAGAATCTTTAGAGATAAAATCCGTTAAATAAAAAGGGATAATTATGAATATCTGCCAAAACATCGTCCAATAAAGGGAGAAAATTAAAAGGAATATAATGAAGCGAAACCTTTTGAGAACCAACCCCATATGCAATAGGACATCTTTTAATGATTTCTTTTCTTTTGCAATGTCTTCTTTAGGTTCTTTAAAGAAAAATATAGTAACAAGGAACATTAGAAAACAACTAACAGCTGAAACTATATATACCGCTTGAATTCCAATTGAATTTCTTACAAAAAACGCTATCAGAGGACCAATAGCTGCGCCGATATTTACCAACCAATAATAAATTGCATATCCAAGAGATTTTGATTCGGGTTTAGAAGTTAGGGCAATAGTTCCAAGAACACTTGGTTTTATAAATGAGCCTCCTATAGCAGTAAAGACAAGAATACATGATAAAATAATAAACAGATTGTTATTATTATATATACCTGCGAACATAGGCATACCGGTAGACCCAATGAGAAAATAACCAATAGAGAGGACAAAGAATGCAAAGGAGAAGGCTTTCTTGAATCCATATTTATCAGCCAGAGCACCTGCGAATATTGGTAGGAAATAGATAAGTCCGCCGAATATGGAAGATAACTGACCTGCCTGCACTTCATTGAATCTTAGAGTATTTCTCAGAAATATGCTAAGGATTGTTGCTTGTCCATAATATGCAAGCCTCTCAAATAGCTCCATAAAGTTGGCAATCCAAAAAGAATTATGAAACTGTGATCTTACTTTTTTCAAATCTATAGCAATACTCAAAGGTATATCCCTTATAAAATATTAAAGTTTAATATATAATATTTAAGTAACGAGTGAATTAATTGAGACGGAAGCTACTTACAGCTTCCTCTTTATTTGAATAGATCTTAAATAAATCCGATATCTTGGTAATATCGAGTATTACTTGTGCATCGTCATGAACAGAAGCCAATTTAAGACAACCATTCAATTTTTCTAATAATTTCATAGAATTTATTAAGACTCCAAGGAACGCTGAATCCATAAATTCGCATAACTTCATATCAATTATCATTTTTTGACATCCAGCTTCGATGTCATTCTGAACCATAATCCTGAACTCTTCTGCTTCTTTATAAGTGGCCCGTTTTAGATTTACTTTTTCTATAACGATGTCCTCTTTAATTTCTTTTTCAAAGTTCATGTTAGTCCCAATTAATTATTTAATGTATCTATATTGTAAAATTGGGATAAAGATTCGGGATTTGCAAGAGCCTCTTTATTGTCCACTACCTCACCATTAATAATTTTAGATACAGCAATTTCTACTTTTTTACCGCTTATAGTTCTTGGTATATCAGTTACCTGGATAATTCTTGCGGGCACATGTCTTGGAGTAGCAGATTGTTTTATATTTGTTCTTATTTTTTGTGTTAGAGCATTTGTTAATAATTTATTCCCTCTTAATACGACGAACAAAATTATTCTAATATCATTCTCCCATTTTTGACCAATAACAATGCTATCGAGTACTTCCTCAAGATTTTCCACAATTCGATAAATCTCTGCAGTTCCTATTCGAACTCCTCCGGGGTTCAGGGTAGCATCCGATCTGCCATAGACAATAATTCCTCCATTTTCATTTATTTTAATAAAGTCCCCATGTCTCCATACCCCAGGATAATAATTAAAATAGGTATTAAAATACTTTTGATTTTCAGGATCATTCCAAAAACCAACTGGCATAGAGGGGAATGGATTAGTGCAGACGAGTTCTCCTTTTTCATTTATAACAGATTTGCCTGCATCATCAAAAGTTTCCACTTTCATACCGAGTCCTCTACATTGGATTTCTCCCGCAAAGACCGGAAGAACAGGAGCACCCAGCATAAAGCAGGATATAATATCAGTACCACCGGAAATAGATGATAGCTGAAGATCCTCTTTTACATTCTTATATACCCATTCAGAATTTTCTTTGGTTATTGGTGATCCTGTAGAAAGAATCGTTTTCAATGATATAAGATTAAAGGAATCTTTTGGTATCAATCCTGCTTTTTCACAGACTGAAATAAATTTAGGGGAAGTTCCAAATATTGTTATTTTATGATCTTCGATTTTTTTCCAGAGAGTTGCAATATCCGGATGAGAGGGACTTCCGTCATAAAGGAATATAGTATCTCCAATCTGTAAAGAACTTACCATCCAATTCCACATCATCCATCCACAGGTTGTAAAATAGGTTAGAGTATCGTGCCTGGATATATCTGTATGAAGAGAATGTTCCTTAAAATGCTGAAGCAATGTACCCCCCGCTCCATGGACAATACATTTAGGAATTCCAGTAGTACCAGATGAATACATAATATAGACAGGATGATTAAAAGGGACCTGTTCAAATTCCAAATCTGGAAAATCATTTTTAAGGAGAGCACTAAAGTAGACAGATTTTAATATTCCCGGATTATTCATTTTCGTTTTAATATTGAAATCATAAAATTCATTTACCAGAATAACATGTTCAATTTCCGGGATACTATTTGCTACTTTATTAATCTTTTCAATACAATTAACATTTTTGCTGTTATAGAAATAACTTTCTACTGCAAACAAGACTTTGGGTTTAATCTGACCAAACCGATCCAAGACTCCCTGTAACCCAAAATCAGGTGAACATGAAGACCATATTGCACCGATACTGGTTACAGCGAGCATTGCAATTATCGCTTCAGGTATATTACTTATAAAACCTGCTACGCGATCACCATTTTTAACTCCCATATTTCTTAAACCAGATGCAACAGATGAGACCAGCTTATATAGTTCATAATAAGTTATCCTAATATCAGGGTAATTCTCCCTAGAAGAGATTATCGCGGTATGATTATCCCTATATTTAAGAAGGTTCTCAGCAAAATTTAGTTTAGCTCCCTCAAACCATTTAGTTCCAAACATAGATTTGCCACTAACAACTGAGGTAAAAGATCGAGAATGAATTATACCAGATACTACCCAAATAGATTTCCAAAACTCTTCAATATCCGTAATTGACCATTGATAAAGAGCATCATAATCCGGAAATGATTTTCCTGATATCTGCTCTGCGTATCTCATAAATGCTATTAAATTAGAACTCTTTTTTCTTTCCTCAGTTGGAATCCATAAGGGAGTCTTCATGGGATTCCAAGTTTAGGTTTCAGAAAAGATACCGATAGAGTTAGCTTTCATAAAGTCGTGTCTTTGCATTCAATGATAATCATTTTATATTCTTCTTTTTTTTCAGAATGGATATATTATTATTTGATTTTACAATCTTATTCTTAAGTCTACCTAAGCACGATATTTCAAGTTCAATAGTATCACCATCATTAAGCCATATGGGTGAGAATGGAATTCCTTTAGTTCTAGCATCCAGAGCTCCGGTGCCATTAAGTTCAAGATAACAACCAGTGCCTACTGTCCCTGAACCAATCACATCTCCAGGTAATAATTCCACACCATATGAAGCACGCTCAATAATTTCAGCAAATGTCCAGTCCATATCCTTCATATTACCTTTTGAAATAAGTTTCCCATTATGGAAAGCAGTCATGCGAAGGTTATATTTATTTCCGAAATCAGTTTTAATAAGTTTGTCTTCTAGTTCATCAGGGGATACAAGCCATGGTCCCAAACTTGTTGCAAAGTCTTTTCCTTTAGCAGGTCCAAGATTCAATTTCATCTCATCCATCTGTAAAATTCTTGCAGATAAATCATTCATAACCATATAGCCTGCTATATAATTATCTGCATCTTCAGTCCGAATATTTTTTCCTTTTTTACCAATCACTATAGCAGATTCAAGTTCGAAATCAAGATTACATAAATGATCTTCTTCTACCAAGATATCCCCTTCACCAAAAATTGCATTATGGTTTGTAAAATAAAATACAGGGAATTGATCAAACTCAGGTATCATTTCTACTCCCCTATTCCTTCTTGCAGTTGCAACATGCTTACGGAAGGCATATCCGTCTCTACACGAAGTAGGATGTGGAACCGGAGCAAGTAAAGTAAAAGTATTTTCTTCAAGGTGCATAGTAACTTTCCCCTGAATGATGGCATTATTTACTTTTATCGCAAGCAGGATAGATTCTTTTTCCCCATTAAGCAAATCTGCCATTCTAACAGGGAGATTCAGATTTATCAATTTACCAGTTTCTACCAAATCATATATATTATCATGGTAAAAGATCCCAATTCTTTCTTCATTTTTATAAAGAAACGAGACAAGTTTCATTCATGCTCCTTACATATTGTTTATAATTCAATCCCAGCATTATATTTTTCCATTAATGATGAATAAACTTTCCCAATTATATCCATTGCAAATTCAGTTTCATCTTTTGTTCCAGAGTTTATTCTTATACCATTTTTTATACCTATAGTATTTACAGGTCTTAAAATTAATCCCCGGTTCAGACATTCATTATTAAATTCATTAACAAAGTTTTCTGAAGGAAGCAACAAAAGATAGAAGTTAGCATATGTAGGAACATACTCAATTCCCAATTCATCGAACCTGGATTTCATCCTTTTAAGAGAGAGATCATTTAAATGGACTGTCTTATGCAGAAACTCTTCATCATCAAGTGCAGCAATTGCCGCAACATGAGCCAGATAATTTGGTTCAAACGGCAGCTTTACTTTATACAATTCTGTAATCAAATATTCCTGAGCAACAGCAAATCCTATCCTTAGACCTGCTAGCCCATATGTCTTAGATAAAGTTCGTAACACTATAAGATTTTCAAGATCATAATTAAGCCCATCGATATATCCGGGATATGATTGCGCATAAATAGTGTATGCTTCATCAAGGACGACAAGTACATAATCAGGTATCCGGCTCATAAATATTTCAAACTCATGTTTTGTAAACATAGTACCAGTTGGATTATTTGGATTAGCCAGATAGATTATCCTGGTTTTACTATTTATGGTATCTGCAATCGCATCCAGGTTAAGGTGATAATTCTTTAACGGTACATAATGAGATTTCCTTCCATACTTATTAGCATTGACATACCAACCTGAAAATGTGCCTTCAGAAGTAATTATTTCATCATTCTCGATAGAGAAAGCCGTTATAATATACTGTAGTAAGGAATCAGAGCCTGAACAAGTTACTATTTGTCCTGGTCTCTTTTTTAACTTACCGGCGATTGCATTAACAAGTGTATAGGCAGAGGGATCAGTATAACGATGTAATTTTAACAGATTATTCCTAATTGCTTCAACTGCTTTGGGAGATGGACCCAGGGGATTTTCATTTGAGGCAAGCTTTACTATTTGGGTAATTCCCCTTTCCCGGGAAAGTTCTTCAATAGGTTTCCCGGCTTTATAAGGAATAAGGTTTTGAACATGTTCAGGTATATGTATCATTTTATTATTTTGTCTCCAGCCAAGAGTGAGAATAATCTCCGATCATAGTATCTTTTACATTATAAGTTACTTTAAGGGGATTAAAAGTATCAATCATAATGGCATATTCGTCAGTTTCTTTTTTCCCAATAGAGGCCTCAGTTTTACCAGGTTGAGGTCCATGGGGTATACCCATTGGATGGAGAGTAACAGAACCTTCCTGAACGCCAGTTCTAGACATAAAATCACCAAAGACATAATAGATTACTTCATCAGAATCAACATTGGAATGATAATATGGAGCCGGAATTGAGTTAGGATGAAAATCGAACAACCGAGGTACGAAATTACATAATACAAAATTCTGAGTAGTAAAGACCAAGTGAATAGGCGGAGGCAAATGAATCTTACCAACCTTTGGTGCATATTCTTTTATGTTAAAAGTATAAGGATATAAGAATCCGTCCCAACCGACCACGTCAAAAGGATGGTGCGGGAGGATGTATTCAAAAAATCTATTCTGCACTTTAAGAATAAGCCGAAAGTCAGCTTTACGATCTACCGGGTCAATAAACCGAGGGGTTTTGAAATCTCTTTCATAGTATGGAGCATCTTCAGTAAGCTGCCCATATTCATTTCTAAAATGTTTTGGAATTTCGAAGGAAGCATCGGACTCCACAATAAATAATTTATTATTATCATACTGAGAGAAAGCCATTCGATAAGTGGTACCTTTAGGAACGACAATATAGTCCCAAGGTTCAAATGGAAGTACACCATATTCAGATAGAAATTCCCCTTGACCATAATGAACAAAGATTACTTCATGTGCATAACTATTACGGAAGAACAGATCTGTATCTTCAGATGGATGGGCAGTAGAAATAGTAATATGTTCATTCTTAAGGAACTCATTCCTTGAGGTAAGGAAATTACCTTTAGAATTCTTTTTACCTGTTATAAAATGATAATACTGGAGAGGGGCATCATTCCATAACTCAGAAGATTTTTTAATAAAGTCAGGCGTCAATTCGCCAATATTATCTACCTGGGGAGGCATATATAGATGATATTTGTTAGAATAGATACCGGAGAAACCTTTAGTACTAAAAAGTTCTTCTCGATAGAGTGACTTACCATCAGGTTTATAAAATGTAGTATGTCTTTTGGGAGGAACCGTTCCAACCTTAACATAAAAGGGCATAATCACCTCCAATAAATAAAAAAATATATATATCAGGATTCTTTATCGAAGTTTCCTCTTAACTGCTGATCTCTCTCTATAGATTCAAACAGAGACTGGAAGTTCCCCTGCCCAAATCCTTCTGCACCTTTTCTTCTTTGAATAATTTCATAAAAGAACGTTGGGCGATCACTAACAGATTTAGTGAACAATTGAAGTAAATAACCTTTTCCTTCAGTATCACACAAAATTCCATATTTTTTCAAAGAATCAATATCCTCAGTAATTCCCCATTTCCCTTCCTTTAGAGCCTGATAGTATGTATCTGGTGGAGGGGAAAGAAATTCAACACCGTTTTCTTTGAGATTTTTTATTGTAGTTATTATATCATCGGTAGTAATTGCAATATGCTGTATACCTGATCCGAAATATTCATCAATATATTCTTCAATCTGCGATTTCTTTTTCCCTTCATAAGGTTCGTTTATAGGGTTCTTTACAGGGGCACCATCTTTTGACCGAACAACTTTAGATAGAAGAGCAGAATACTGAGTGGAAATGTCACCTTCACCGAATTCGATAAATGTTTCGAAGTTCAATGACTTGTTCAGATAATTCTCCCATAATTTAAGCTCATTAACTCTTACATTGCCAACAATATGATCGATTTCATGTAGACCGCTATCAAGACTTTTGATTTGTATTTTCTGTAGAGGTCCACCAAAACCTGGCTTAAATATTCCATGATAATTATCCCTATTTATAAAAACGATTTCAGCATCATCATATAATTTGATTGCAGCTTCTTCGACATATCCATTTTCATTTGATATTTTTTTTGGTCCTCTAACTGGAATTCCTCCATTCTTTAATGCAATATCAAATGCTGTTTTTACATCTTTAACTTTTAATGACCATCTTTTTACTCCATCACCATGTCTTTCTACAAAAGATGTGATTTCATAATTAGTAGGTTTTGAAGCGGAGGTAAGTACTATTTGAATTTTATCTTTAGTCATATAATAAGATACTTTATCTTTCACGCCTGTTTCTGAGCCACAATACGCAGAGAATTGAAAGCCCAGTGCCTTAGCATGCCAGTAAGCCCACATTTTAGCTGAACCTACATAAAACTCAACAAAGTCATATCCTATTATTCCTAGAGAATTTTCCATTAAAATCTCCTATAAATTATTGAATTCTATCTCTTTTCAAAATTATATTAGTATGAATATATAATAAATAGTTAATAATTTAATGTGATTTCAGTTATGCGGTTCTGAATATTATTATAAAATCTTTTTACTTTAAACTTTATTTAGTAGAGTCTTTATATAAAATAATTCCATAAACTTATTTCTTTTTGCTATTTTTATTATTCAGAATTTTCAAATTAGGAGGTTAGATGCCCACTTTAATGGTTAGCATTTCGGGGATCAGAGGAATTATAGGAGACGGGTTAGATCCTCAGGTTTTGGTAAAATATACATCTGCATATGCAGATTTTATCGGGAAAGGTACTGTAGTTATAGGAAGAGATGCAAGAATAACCGGAGAAATGGTAAAATCAATTGCAATTGGTACATTATTAGCGAAAGGACTAAACGTCATAGATATTGGTATTTGTCCTACTCCGACAGTTCAATACACAGTAAAAACATTGGGAGCACAGGGTGGAATTGCGATATCAGCAAGTCATAACCCTAATGAATGGAATGCATTAAAGTTGTTGAATAGTACCGGACAATTTATGACACCTGAAGAGAATTTAACATTAGTAGGGTTACTTAATTCACAAGATAACCATTTTGTTTCCTGGAATAAAACGGGCAAACTAACAATGTTTGAGGAAGGACTAAAAAGACATGTTCTTGATTCTATGCATCTTAAATATTTAAATATAGAGCAAATAAGGAAAAGGAAGTTTAAAGTAGTTGCCGATTGTGTAAATGGAGCGGGAGCATATGTAATACCTGATTTTTTGAGGCAATTTGGGTGCAATGTAATTGAACTGGACTGCGAAAAGACCGGAGTATTTACGCGACTTCCTGAACCATTACCTGAGAATCTGACTAAAGCCATGAAATCTGTTTCAGATAATCAAGCTGATATTGGAATTGTTGTAGATCCGGATGTAGACCGTTTGGTATTAATCTGCAATGATGGTACACCTTTGGGAGAAGAAAATACTATAACTATGGCGGTTAACTTTATATTGTCAAAGGAAAAAGGAAATTCAGTTGTTAATTTATCGACCACAAGAGCTGTTGATGATGTCGCTGAGAAATATGGATGTAAAGTAATACGTTCTGCTGTAGGAGAGGCAAATGTTGTAAAGAAAATGAAGGAAGTAAGCGCAATTATAGGAGGGGAAGGAAGCGGAGGTGTCATTTACCCAGCACTTCATTACGGAAGAGATGCACTTGTAGGAATTGCATTTATTCTGCAACAATTAACAGAATTTGGCGGGAGCATAGCAGAATTTAAGAAGACTTTACCCTCTTATTTTATTGCCAAGAAGAAGATATTATTAGGGAATATTAATCCAGATGATATCATAAAAAAACTAATAATTAAGTACTCAGGAGCTAACATAAACAGTATCGATGGACTTAGGATTGACTTTACAGATCATTGGGTACACTTCAGGAAATCAAACACAGAGCCAATAATAAGGATCATTACAGAGGCTAAGAATGAGAGTTATGCGGAGCAACTCTCTACTAAGTATTTTAATGAAATTAAAGGGATGTTTTAATAAAGCATAGTCCTTTTTTGAATGTAACTATAAAGTGCCTTATCAAAGGGTACTGATGTTTCCAGGAGATTATATTCAATGTTTGAATTTAAGCATTCATTTTTAATCTTATTTATAAAATTAACCATCGCTTCTTTATATACCTTTTGAATCTGAAATGGCTGAGTAGTAATCTCTTCTGCTGTTTCAAGATCTTTAAATACTGCATCCTTACCAAAGGCAAAACTTCTTTCCAGGGGGTCCAAAATATGAAATACAATTACTTCATTTTTCTTATATCTGAAATGTTTCAATGCAGTCAATGTTGAATTTACATCATCAAAGAAATCAGAAAAGATAACTACCAATCCCCTTTTGTTTATTTTCTCAGCAACAGAGTTAAGGGAAGCAGCAGTATTTGTTTTATCCGAAGGTTTTATAATAGCCAGATTTTTAAGAATTTCCTGCAAATAAACCTTAGAAGCTTTAGGAGGGAAAAACTTATTTATCTTTTCTGCATAAAGAGCTAGTCCCACAGCATCCTGCTGCTTTATCATCAAATAGCTTAGGGCGGCTACTAAAGTGGAAGAATATTCAAGTTTTGAAATATTTCCTTCTGAGGCATACCCCATTGATTTGCTAGTATCAAGAAGGATATAACTTTTCAGGTTTGTCTCTTCCTCATACCGTTTGATGAAATATTTTTCAGTTTTGCCGTAAGCTTTCCAATCAACATCTTTCAGACTATCCCCCTGCATATATGGACGATGTTGAGTAAATTCAACGCTAAATCCATGGTATGGACTCCTGTGGAGCCCAACCATAAAGCCTTCAACTACTAACCTTGCTTTTAGTTCAAGCGAATTAAGTTTTGAAATAATCGCCGGATTGAGATATGACCTAAAGTCCTGACTGTTTTCCATTATCCTTTGATATTTCTTTTTTAGATATTATCTGTTCAGGAGTTAAACCCATATTATTTACTTCTTCCCTTGCAGCCGGAGCCATATCGCTTTTAGGATATTTTTGCAGGAACAAATTATAGGCGGCTGTAGCATCCTGATACTTCTTTAATTCATTAGCCTGAATAAAACCTACCATAAATAAGGAAATTTGTGCTTGTTTGAAATCAGGATATCTATCAAAAACAGATCTAAAAACAGTAACAGCTTTTTCCAAAGATTGTGTTTCATTTAAGTTAGGAACCATTTTATTCTGATAAATGGTACCTAACTGATATAATGCCTCCGGGGCAAGTGAATCATTGGGAAATTCATTGACGAGAGTTTCATAAGTCTTTATAGTTTCGGGGATTTTTTTCTGTTCAATTCCCAACTTAGCTTCTTTCATATAATCGGTGGCAGGTTTTTTCTTAGCGCAACCGAATAATAATATGGATAATGCCAATAGAAAAAGGATGTTTTTCATCTGATTCTCGATTTTATTTATTTATGTGATCTAATCTATTAAATTACATAAGAACTATCAATTCAATTGGAAACTTATATATTATAAACAGATACAGGCAGGTGTTATGGTAATTTAGATATCAGGAACTGCTGCGAATATCAGTTCCAGCAAGGAAATCTATATCTTTATTTTCAAGAATATGTTTTGTATAACCAACTTTAGAACATATTATCATTGCTGAAGCAAGATCCTGTAGTTTACAGCCAGCATTTGGAAATAGAAGTTTGAATAATGGATATATATAGCCCATCATTTTGAATAACCGATTCGGATTTTTCTGACCTTTGACAGGTTGCATAAATCCAGGTCTGAACAAATATGCTGCTTTAAATGGAAAAGTCAATAATTGATTCTCAGTTTTCCCTTTTACACGAGCCCACATTAACCGTCCTTTTTCGGAACTATCTGTTCCAGCTCCAGAGACATAACAGAAAGTCATGTCAGGATTTAGTTCTGATAAAACAGATGCTGCCTGCAAAGTTAATTCGTATGTAACCTGATAATAATCTTTTTCTTTCATGCCTAGAGATGAGGTACCCAGACAGAAGAAGCAAGCATTATAGCCTTTTAGCTGTTCCTTGATAGAAGTAAAATTAAAGAAATCATTATAAATTACTTCCTTTAATTTATTATGGACAATACCACATGGTCTTCTGCCGACGACTAATACAGATCCGACATCAGGATGATCCAAAGTGTGAAGGAGAACCCCCTCACCAACCATACCGGTTGCACCAAATATTATTGATTTAATTCTCATGCTTCACCAAATTATTATTCAAAAATAATAATAATTGGCATTAAATGGACATAAACGAAAGAGATATGTCAGGCTACGGATCTGAGGTTATAATTATGAACAATAGATTCATAACTCCGGAATAATTTCTTAAAATTATTTTCCCAGCTTTGAGTTTTGGCAAACAATAAAGCGTTAGAAGATAAAGTATTTTTATAATCAGAATTATTAAGAAGTATATTTATTTTATCAGCAATATCAGAAGGATCACGAGGTTTAGCAATTAATCCAGTTTTACTATTTTGAATAATACCATAGGCACCTCCCTCTTTGACACAGACGGGAGGGAGTCCTGAAGCCATGGCTTCAAGGGTAACATTCCCGAATGTTTCTGTAGTGGAGGGGAACACGAATATATCAGAGGAGGCGAATGAAACCGCCAGATCATTTACGGGCTGCTGACCAAGGAAAATTGCATCCGGCATCAATGATATTAATTCGTCTTTTAGAGGACCGTCACCGGCAAGGACAAACTTAATATCTGTCCTTTGTCCAGATAATACAGAATAAGTATCTACTAAAGTTCTCAAACCTTTTTCCCATACAAGCCGTCCAGCAAATAACAGAGCAAACTTACCTTCGATCGCGAAATTGCTTTTCCACATATCAGATTTAGCAGAAGGGTTAAATAATTTAGTATCTACACCATGAGGAAGATATTCAACTGTTTCAAAGCCATGATTTTTTAATTCGTCAAGAATGGGCAAAGAAGGTACATAAACAGTTTGACATTTATTATATAAGTTTCTTAAATAATCCCAACCAAATATTTCAAGAGCTTTTACATTATAATATTTTGCATAACTTGGAAAGTGGGTATGGTAAGTAGCAACCACAGGAATATTTTTTGCCATGCCATATTTAACCGCAGCATAACCTAACGGGCAAGGACTATTGATATGAATCAAGTCAGGATTAAAGTTATTCAGTTTGTTCTCAAAGAATATTCTTCCGGGAACAGCTACACGATAATCTTTATATCCAGGAAAAGCGAATGATGGCACATGAAACATTTCTACCGGCTGTTCTTCAACCGGAGGGACGATAGCTGAAATAAAGAGGGGGTCAATTTGTTTTGTTCTAATTATTTCATCAATTAACCGATAAAGAACACGAGTAACCCCATCATGTTCTTTTTTCATAGTTCCATTAAAATATGCAACTTTCATTATATTCCTATTAACGTTTCACATTATAACATTTCAACTGGATTATGTTCCGAGAATAAACTCAAGTTTATTTAGTAACACATAAATAGGTGATTAACGGATGAAATACAGGATAAGTAAATTAGTATGCTATATTCAAAGCAAATGATAATGAAAAGGATATCATATTGTAAATTAATAGTATTTTGATCTATTCATGAAGATCAGAGAATCCAGGCTAAATAACATTGGTCCTGCAATGAGAATAATGATAGCACTAACGAAAAGAGAAAAGGGATATGCAGCACCAGTTACAAATCCCCGAGGTATAGAAACTATACCTGCAACGGTCATATTGATCATAACTGCAAATGCTGCAGGTCTTGTGAGTAGACCTAAAACAAGCAGAAATCCACCTATAAATTCAGTATAAGCACTCATATAAGTGAGAAGTACCGAAAACCCCTGTTTTGTAACGAAATAATAGAGAGTCGTCTGAATTCCAAAACCACCGAACCACCCCATCACCTTACCAGATCCGGCAACAAATAAGATCACACCAACACATAACCGCAATAACAAAATACAAATATTAAACAGAGTTGGATTAGTTCCTATAAGAAGTTTGCTAATAATATTATTATTTGTCATGGCATTTTCTCTATTAACTTAAATATTTATTTTATTCTTTAACATTATAGTTTGAGAAATAGAAATTACTTTTCCATTTACTCTAATAAAAGTAGTATTGTTCCATGAAATATGACTATTAATTCATGCCTGGTTGTGCTACATGTTTATTCTTTAGCGGATTCGTAATAAAGTAATACATTTCCAGAACGAAATATTTTTGTATTAAGAAGTTTTAATTTAAGTCTTGTTTTAAGTCCCTTCAACAATGATTTACCATTGCCTAAAATGAAAGGATTAACCATTATTCTGAATTCATCAATCAGATCATGAGGGATTAGTGACAAAGCGAGATCTGAGCTACCGAATATGGCAATATCCTTGCCAGACTGTTGTTTTAATTTTTTGATTTCATCAGGAACATTTTTATTAATCAGGCGAGTATTATTCCATTCAGCTTTTTTTAATGATTTAGAAAATACGATCTTTAATAGTGTATTCATTTTTTCAGCAATGACAGGATCATTTTTAATTGCAGTGGAAGAAGGCCAATATTCAGCCATCATTTGATATGTCACACGTCCGAACATGATAGTGTCAATCGAATTAAGGAATGCGATAGCAAAATCATTAAATTCAGAATCGACATTATGCCAATCTAATTCTTTGTTTGGACCTTCATAATAGCCGTCTAGCGATATAAGATTTTGGAATATAACTTTTCTCACAGCTTATTACTCGACAGTCATGCCTTTTGTCTGGATTTCCATCAATTGAAATTGTTCTTTTGAAATAGAAGGAAGTTTCTGTACAATGGATACCAAAGCCCAAATCTCATCATCAGAATGAGTAGTACCAAATGCAGGCATAGCTGTCATCTTGTATCCATTTTTAATTATCCAAAATAACTGTTTTGGTGTAAATTCTTTAGCGGTCTTAACGAGTAGAGGAGGATGTGGATAAAACCCTTTTTGAGCAATTTCACCCTGATCTCTACCAGGTGCGCCGTGGCATCCGACGCACATTTTCCTATAATGTACATATCCTATTTTGATTAAAGAAGTATCAGAAAGATCGGGTGGATTTATAGAAGGATCGTTAGCATGATATTCCATTGACTTATCTCTCAGAGTATTTATCATCCACAAAGTAAGTTTATTATGGTGAGAG
This sequence comes from Ignavibacteriaceae bacterium, assembly GCA_031292435.1. Taxonomy (GTDB): domain Bacteria; phylum Bacteroidota; class Ignavibacteria; order Ignavibacteriales; family Ignavibacteriaceae; genus Fen-1301. The sequence goes on along the minus strand of JARLHD010000381.1, from coordinate 23,932 downwards.
GTTGCGCTCATATTATACAGGCCTGAATAGATAAATACAAAAGAGCCTATAAGGATAATTATAACCATAGATGCAGCACCGATAAAATATTTCATAGGACATCCTTACAAATTAGAGTTATAAGATATTAATAATAATTAAAATTCATATTGATTTATACCAATCATATTATTTTCAATCAGGCATTCAAACATTTAAATGGAAAGTGTTGATATCTCAAGTTTTAGATTTTGCTGTTTTAATGAGGTTCTTTAATTGGAACTCATGGCGAATGGGATGCATTACCGCATGTTCGAGCATAGCATCTATACAAAATTCATCACCCCAATTAGATTTATAACTTGTGCCAAAGAATAAATCTTCAGGAACATCAACTAAAGGCAGCCGCCATCTTTTAAGGAGATGTTTCAAGTACTCCCCTGATTTTAATTGAATTTCAGATAAAGGAGGAGGAGGATCAATTTGAGGATCACTAAGGTTAAGTTTACTGCAAATCCAGACCATATATCTCATAGATGCTCTTAATACATGGAACAGAATAGTTTCCAAGGATTGATAATCCTCATCTTCGGTTTCAGGAAGTTTAATATTTGCTGTTTTGGCTTTTTCCCATGCACGTAAGAAAGATTTCATATGATCTTCATGCAATAAGGTTAAAGAGCGGGCACCTTTATAATTATAGGCAGGCAGGTTTTTCATTTATTCGATTCCTTAAATTTTAAGGTTAGCGGGAGTTATTTACGTATTATAATAATTAAATTAAGTTTGATAAAGGAATAATGGTAAATTATGAACGAATAAAAGCCGTTAGTATTAACTAACGGCTTGGGTGTATCGATGGCAATATACGAACAGCTAAATCTTTCAAATAATTATGATAGGAGAATCATCTTATTTGGCTTATAATTATTTGTTTTAAGCTGATATTTGTAAATACCACCGTTTAAATATTAAAATCGAATAATATTATTTAATTATTAAATATTGTTCCGTGTTATAACACACAAAGCCAGTAAGTTGAAACAGAATGTTTTTCACAATTGTTCCAACTTTAAATGTTATCAACTAATTATCTGATAACTGAAATGCCAGGAACAGTGTTCAGAAGCCCATTGGGAGAAACGAGAAGATTGGCTCCATGTTCAACAGTAATATTTGCATTTATGTTATATGTTCCATTTACTGTGAGAGTTGAGCCGGATTTTATTATCATTGGTGCATTGAGAGTATTTGTACCGGAGATAGTTTCATCATATTTAATGACACCGCCGTATTTAACAACAGGCATGACACTATAGAGTCCTGCATCGCCGACATAAATGGTATCGATGAAATGGGAATTACCATTTATGGCCTGAATGGTAATACTAACTGTGTCAGAGTAATTTGTCAGATTCCAGTTTGTATAACCTGTTAAAGAACTTAATCCTATTTCATGACATATAGCCGCAGAATAATATCGATTTATAATCATAAAATATTTCCGGGAAGGATCATTTGTACTATCCTTGAAGTAACCGTAATCTATATAATAATTCTGCGGGTCAACATCTTTGATCGGATTTATATATGCTAAACATTCCTGATTGTTATTTAGGTTAATATTAATAAATGGATGATGGGGCAAAGGAGCAGTAATATTGATACCATCTGATCCTACGTGTTGCGTAACAGGGATCAGGGATTTTATAGTTTTGCCGAACAGACCAGTTAATCTTGGTTTAAGGGTATCATAGAACATATAATATTTGGTAGTATAATGAAGGGAGTAGTCAGGCCAGGTATCAATTATTGCATGAACAGTGCCGGTGCCTGAGAGATCATTCACTTTGCGTTCAGCAAAATATGTATAAAGTGATAAGAATTTAGCACCATAGAGCATGGCAAGATTTGCTTCATATTTTAATTCACATGGCTCTATATCGCGCTCAACAGCCTGGGCATTATGAATACATCCACATTGCAGACTAACGCCGAAGTTATGATTTAGGTTATAGGCTTGTTTATAATTTAACTCTCCAGCAATATCAATATTCTTTGCACGAAAATCTATACAACTACAAGGGGTTTTTCCATCAGAAGAAGAAGTGTTAGATTGATAAGGGTAATCCAGATAATAATAATCCTGAATAATATTTATTTTATTTATATCGAGCCTTTTACTTATTTCTTTCCAAGGGCTCAACATATAAGTGCCCCATGGATTATTCCGGCTTTCATAGGCGCCGTCCCATTTGCCCATGATCGGATAGAATACAGATTGGTAAGGATGCAAGTTGTTTATGAGAGAATCGACTATCCTCATTGGTTCATAATCATCGAAGGAGTCAGGTTCATCTATGCCCAGCCAACCGAGTATATCAGTGGAAGGGATGGGGAAATTATTTACCTGCTTAGTAATTTCAGCAAGTGCATTTGAGGATGGATTTTTAAGATCGCGTCCTCTTTGATCAGAAATAATTATACTATCAATAGAGAGCAGATAATTTGGATTGCCTGTCCATATTACTTTAAACTGAATATATCCGCCTGAAGTTCTTAAAATAACACCATTATTAGTCGGATGTTGAGATGTATCAGGTAGACTTGACGTGAGCTCATCTTTCAATTTATAATCAAGAAGGAATGTTTTGAATTGATTTAATTCAGGGAAGTCACTTCGTTTAACAAATAACTGTTTTATAGGAATTGAAGGTTTAATATTATATCCTGATCCCTGTTGGGATTTTGTAACCTGCAAAATGCATAGAGTATCATTGCTTATAGGATTATCGACAAAGGAGGTTGAATCCTGGTGAGTGAAATTATTTTCCAGCTTCAAATTAAATTCTGCGCGGTATTGAATATCATCTGAATTAACATAATGAATCAGTTCCTGATTATAAAAGGGGCTCCAGATCAGGGTGCCATGAAAACCAGAACATGCTGCGGCGGATTTAAGTCTAATATAATTATTTAGACCGGCAGTTTGAACTTCCATAATTAAGGGATCGTGCTGAAGGTAGCGTGCATTATCCAGGGTGCCTACAGTTTTCCAGACAGAATATTTTGCATCGGTATAATATTGAATCCAGTTTTCGTTCATATTATTTATGGCGATTAACTTCATATTTTTATTTTTTACAGAGCTAATGTTAGAGGGATCGTCAATTCCCTGAATAAAGATATTCACACCCATTGCTTTCATGGAATCGTAGATATGGGGATCCCGGGAATCGTATCCGAACCAATAAGATGCTATTACCGGAATACCGGGAAAGTCTTTTATTAAATTCTGTGAATGGACATCAGGAATGAATGAAACTAACAAAAAGAGAATTTGAATATATCGATTATAGAACAGGGCGATGCCTCAAGGTTATTTATATTATTGTTTTTAATTAAGGGAATAATTGAGCTAATATCAATAAAATTTTCCAGAGATAATGTCCAATTATCCGGAATTATTTATACTCCCTCTTCCATTTACACAGAATTATTTACACTCCCCTAATAATTGGTAATGCTGATCTATTGGCATTCTATTGGCATATTGAGTCGAGAAGGAGTAATCCATGAGGGCGGTAAATGTCATTATGAAGTAAATGGAGGCTAAATTGTTAAATAATGTAAATTTTTAATACTATTTTATTATTGTTTTTAATAATTATTTATGTTGATATTATGAATTCAAACCTAAATCAGTTAAAACAATTTAAGAAACCGCATGATATTCAGTTATTTCTAAACAAACTGAGATATAATCCAGATAAGGGGACAAACTCACCCGGGAAGGTGCTTCGATTGCAAAAAGCTAATTGTTTTGAGGGGGCTCTTTTTGCTGCCGCAGCTTTAAGGGAATTGGGGCATAAACCGCTTATTGTTGATCTTATGGCAGTAAATGATGATGACCATATAGTGGCTTTGTTTAAACATAATAATTGTTTTGGGGCAGTTGCTAAATCCAATACGACAATGCTGAGATTCCGTGAGCCGGTATTTAAAACATTGAAGGAGCTTATTCTATCGTTTTTTGAATTTTATTTTAACACTATTGGAGAGAAAACCCTGCGTAGTTATTCCAATCCAGTTAATCTCGCACGCTTTGATAAACTGAACTGGATGTTTACGGATGACAATCTTGATTACATAGGAGATTATCTTTATTTCGTAAAGCATCATAGAATTATGGATAGGAAAACCCAGCTTAATCTGAGTATAGCAGATGGTGAATTGATTGATTTATGTTTCGCTGGATCGGTACCGGAAGGATTATATACGCCGAAGAAGAAGAGGGTATACAATCGTTTATAGGATATAATGTTTATATAATAATTGTAGAAGAATAAATATGACAAATTATTTGAAACAGAAATATGATTTAAATGACCCTGCGATAATATCTGCATTTGACGAGATGCCGTTATGGTCAAGTTATTTTGGAGAGGTTTTACTGGACACGATAGTTTGAGTGAGCACATTAAAGAGAAAAGGAAATCTTTGAAGGAGAACTTGGATCAGGTTAGAGAGAGCCATTTATCAATTAAGAAAATTATTCAGAAGAGCTTTTATATGCGGTATCTTAATGGAACTGCCTTTCTTAATCATCATTTTATTAAGCTTGCTTTTTTAGAGAGCTGGGTTAAGATAGTACCATCAGACAGGAGGAACAAAATATTTTCTTTACTTGAGGATAAGCTGAATAGTTATGCCAGATCAAAAGGGGAACTGAAGCTTACTATTCCCTTTATATGCATAGACTGCCGGAAAATTGATTAATGTCCATGTCCATATTTCTTTTCACCTGCCGTTATTTTCAGATGTAAATAATTATCCTTGGGTGGAAGAGGGCAAGTTGCATATTCTGTAAAAGCGCAAGGTGGATTATATGCTTTGTTAAAATCGAGTATTACTTTTCCATTTGAATCGGGTAATGACGCATAAAGGAACCTCCCTGCCCCGTATGTATCTTCACCATTTGTTTGATCAGCAAATATTATAAAGTAGCTATTATCTTCAACGATAGGGACTAATGAATATGGATTTCCATCCTTTGTAAATGTGAGATTACCATTGGATATATTTTCCTCCATAGTTCCGAGTATTGTTGGGACCATTATTTTACGCGGTTGAGTGAATTTAACAAAAGATGCTTCGATCCTCCAGGATTTATCAACCGGGTAGGTCTCTATACCAGGAAAGCTTTTTACTAATGGGGAGTTAAGATCGCGTAGGCGAATTCCATATTTGTTTCCACGCTTTATAATAAACCATTTGTATGATGCTGTAGACATGATCGTCGGGCTGCCGCTAAGATCATTTTGAAGTAAAGCATTTTTTACTTTATTATCATTTATGGTTACGTCAATATTTTCGTTTGCTTTTAATTGTGCGACTGAATCAGTGAGAATAATAGAGCCGATTTTAGAAGGTGCATTGGTCGGGAATTTAATGTAATTTGAAGGATCGCTACCGAATGTATTTTCGCCTTGTTTGAGCCAATACAATCCTGCAAGGTTAAGCCACCCGGTTTCTTTTTTAAGATTTGCTATCCTTTTATTATGCCAGTTTGAGATTTCGGAGTCATAAGCTGGATCCGGTTCATTTGTTTTATGACATCCTATGAGTATGCAGATGAATAATAAGGAAGGTAAATAATTAAATATTTTCATAACAATTATTCCTTAACATAAATATCCTACTAAAAATTATCGAAGCATTACTGCAACAAACTCTCCTATAAAATAACCGACTACCGCTACTCCCATTCCTACAATGAACATATCGAATCCACTGCGGAATATAGCTCTGCCGGTGAAGAAACTTCGTGCAGCACCAACACCGAAATGAGCCAGCATAGCTACAGTTAGTGAAATCCAGACCGCCAGAGCACCATGAAAGAAGAAGAACGGGAATATGGGAATGATAGCACCTATAGCAGTAGCAGTGCCTGTTACCCAGCCTTCTTTAAGGGGGCTGGATAAATTTTCAGTCATTCCAAGTTCTTCGCGGACTTTATCATTGAGCACCTGTTCAGGATTTTTCATTGCTTCTTTCGCACGGGTGACGGCTAGTTCCCTATTCATTCCTTTGGCTTCATATATTAATGCGAGCTCTTCAGTTTCGAGTTCGGGCATTAACTTTATCTCATCTGCTTCCATACTTTTTTCGTGTTCATAAACTTCTTTTTCACTTATTGAAGCGAGGTATCCGGAAGCACCCATAGAGAGAGAATCTGCAATCATACCTGCAATACCGGATACAAGTATAATATGAGGTACTGCGCCTGCGCCTATAACTCCAGCTATCAAACCGAAGTTAGCTGTAAGACCGTCATTAAATCCGTAAACGATATTTCTTAATAAACCACCTGATTCAGAATTATGCCATGGTTCCTCTGTTATTCCACCAGATCCCATTAATCGATTGGCATGTTCTGCAGAATCCTGAGCGAGTTTTAGTGCTATATTTTTTGTTGGTCCTGCAGGACTTGAATTATACAACCCCATATAGGATTTAACTTCAGTAGCTTCTTCTTTAAGCATTAGTTTTGTTAAGAAAGCATAACCAAATCTTTTGGAAAGGTGGTACAGAGAACTTGCTTTGAAGGATGGTGTATCCGGACCTAACTTAATATGGTTCTTTTCTAGAAGATCTTTCCAGACTGCGACGTGCTTATCTTCGACAGCTGCAAGGGAAAGATATATTCTTTTGTTTTTTTCATTGTCGACCATGACAGCAAGATGCTTATAAAGAAATGAGGCATCGATTTCATCCTGAAGATGGTACTTCCAGGTTCTAATTGTTTTGCTATCAATGGGTGAATTATTCATATCTTAAAGCTTCAATAGGGTCAAGATTAGCCGCTTTATATGCGGGATAAGTTCCGAAAATTACACCGACTACTATGCATAAAGTCATTCCTATTACAATCCAATCAACCGGTACTGCGGATTGGGCATTAAGGAAAGATCCGGCGATATTGCCAACAACCACACCTAGAAAGATACCTATGACTCCTCCTATTATGCAAAGGGCGATGGCTTCCATAAGAAACTGTAGAAGGATATTCATCCTACGCGCGCCGACTGCTTTTCTAACTCCAATTTCCCGTGTACGTTCTGTTACGGACACTAACATGATATTCATTATACCAACACCGGCGGCGAGTAAAGCAATTATGGAGACGACGATAGCTCCTATTTTTACACCCCCTGTGATATCATTGATTTGTCCCATTATAGATTCATTACTAAAGATATCAAAATCGTTATCCACGCCGACAGGGACTTTTCTTATAGTTCGGAAGTAGCCGATAGCGGATTCGATAGTAGCGTCGTAATCATCTTTGCTTTTAGACATTATAGTGATGCTGACACTCCTGTTATTTTTACCATACATTGCACCATAGGTGGTAATAGGTATGATTATATAGCTATCCATATTCTGCCCGAACAGTGCGGGTTGTGGTTCAAATGTACCAACAACCTGAATAGGAAAACCATCGACCTTTACAATCTGACCTATCGGATCTGAATTGGGAAATATCTTTGTAGTAACGCTATTACCGAGCAGACAACAATAGGTTGAATGATCGACATCGAGTTCAGTAAGGTTTCTCCCTTCGGCGATGGTTACATTGTGGGTCATATATGCTTCAATAGTAACACCAATAACTGAAATATTCGGATTTGTTTTTGTAGTTGAGGATTTGATTACTTTCCCACCAATCTGTTGTTCAGCACCAATATACTTAGCTGATTTCATAACATCTTTCAGGCGTTGAAATTCATCGATGGTTATATCTTTCCTGTTCCTATATTTCTGCCAGTTACCGGGACCGCCTGAATGTATAGCAGGAAATTTATTTATCTGGAAAGTATTTTTACTGAGGAATGAAACTCCATTTTCTATTGATGACTGCAGCATGGTAATAATTGTCATAATAACAATAATGGAAAAAATACCAACTACGATACCTAATATTGTAAGAAAGGTACGGAGTTTATTGCTTTTTAAGGAGTGCAGTGATACTGCAAATATCTGACTTAGTTTCATTAGGACCTATTAAACTTACTTTATTCTCAATACTACAAAAATAGCAAAGAATAAATTAAGATATTATTTAATGAATGATCATTCATAACGAAGAGCTTCAATTGGATCAAGATTAGAGGCCTTATAAGCAGGATAAGTACCAAAAATTACCCCCACGACAATACATAATGTTAAACCAATAATTACCCAATTATAGGGAATTGCTGTCTGTGCATTCAGAAAGGAGCCTGCTAAATTACCGAGTCCTATGCCTATCACAATACCAATAATGCCTCCGAAGAAGCAGAGGATTATTGCTTCGAATAGGAACTGAATAAGTATTGTAGATTTGCGTGCGCCGATTGCTTTACGTATACCTATTTCACGAGTTCGTTCGGTAACTGAAACAAGCATTATATTCATAATACCCACACCTGCAGCAAGAAGTGCTATGAGAGATACTGCAAGGGCACCGATTTTAACACCGTCTGTCATGTTATTTATCATGCCCATCAATGATTCATTACTGAAGATATCGAAGTCGTTATCTTTACCGGGTTCAATTTTTCTTATAGTCCGCATGTGGCCGATTGCAGCTTCTATGAGGGAATTATAATCTTCTTTAGATTGAGACGTAACAGTTATATTAATAGAGTTGTTTCGCCGACCATAATAGCCCTGAAAAGTAGTAATAGGCATAACAATATAATTATCACGACTTTCACCAAAAAGCTGCGGTTGTTTTTCAATTACACCGATGACCTGAAGCGGGTGTCCATCAACCCTTATAATTTGATTTATAGGATTCAGTTTAGGGAATACTTTATTTACAACCTCATTCCCTATAAGGCATACAGCACTAGAATATTCAAGATCAGATTCCCTAAGTTCCCTCCCATAATCGATATTCCAATTATTTGTTTTAACTGCATCTAGATTAACACCTGCAACTTGTATATTGGGATTGGTCTGTTTATTTCCAAACTTAACAATCTTTCCAAATTGCCATTGTTCAGCGCCAATATATTTTGCCTGAGTAAGCAGCTCTTTAAGCCGGTCGTAATCTTCAAGGGTAAGATCCCTGCGATTTCTGAATTTATCTCGTGAGCCGGGTCCATCACCCATGACTACAGGGAATTTTTGAATCTGAAAAGTATTTTTATTTAGCTGCGAGACACCATTTTCGATACTTGATTGAAGCATAGTAATAATAGTCATGATAACTATTATAGAAAATATCCCTACCACTACACCGAGAACGGTTAACAGAGTTCTTAACCGGTTGCTTTTTAATGATTGTAATGACAAAAGTAAAGCCTGAATGACTTTCATAACTTATTCATACCTTAGAGCATCTACAGGGTCCATTTTTGCAGCAGTATATGCCGGAGCAAATCCAGCAGCTACCCCAGTTATAAGGGAGATTGTTATTGCAATAATGACAGCACTATAACTAATTGAGGTAGCGATATATTGTTTAATCAGCAAACTAGTTAATATAGCCAGAAGCATACCTATAATGCCGCCCATAAGACATAGAGTAGAAGACTCAAGAATAAATTGTCCAAGTATTGTTCTTTTTTTAGCACCGATTGCTTTTCTTAAACCAATCTCTTTAGTTCTTTCTTTAACTGAGACAAACATAATATTCATTATTCCGATAGCACCAACAAAAAGAGAAAGTCCCGTAATGAAAAGTCCGGCAATCTGAATAACGCCTACTACGCTATTATAATTCTCCATGAGACCTTCCTGCTGGTTAATAGAGAAATCATTCTCCTGATTATATTGCAGCCCCCTTATCTGCCGCATTACACCTTCAGCTTCAGCTTTAGTATCTTCAATCATAGCAGGGCTGGCGGCGCGAATATTAAAAGTTATTGTACCATTTGAATGTCCCTGAAAGTTTTGGAATATTGTACCGATGGGGACAAAAACCTGTTGATCAGGATTAAAGGGACCAAGAATAAAGCTTCCCTGTTCAGTAAGTACTCCAACAATTTTATAATCTACTCCGCCAATTTTAATAGTCTTATCGAGTCCATCTCCTCGAGGGAATAGGTTCTTTGCTATTTCACTTCCTATTACGGCAACATAACGTGAACCTTTACTTTCAATTTCAGAATAGAACCTTCCCATATCGAAAGTAAAATTGGTAGTTTTGAGATAGTCCGCAGTGGATCCGTTCAAGAATACACTTTCGATACTTCTATCACCATATTTTATAGTCTGCCTGCTATTAGTAACCGGGGCAGTAGCGATAGGAAGTTTGATCATCTCTTTGAATTTATCATATTGTTCCATGGTAATATTACGGCGGTTTTTAACTTTCCACCAATCTTCATTGGTAAACCATGACCATTTATCAAGGTATAATACATCAGTGCCAAGTGCGCTGATTCCATTTTTAAAAGAGTTATCGATACCCCGGATAGCAGTAGTCATAACAACGACAGCCCAGATTCCAATTATGATTCCGAGCATTGTTAAAATTGATCTCATTTTATTCCCCCTGATTGCTCTAAGAGCAATCATCATACTTTCCTTTAATTCAAAGAAAAATCCTGACATCGTATCCTCCTTAAAATTATACTACAGCAACCTTTGGTTTTGGGATATACCTATTTTCAACAGGCAAATCCGATTCTATAAGACCATCCTTTAGCCTTATTATTCTTGCTGCATGTTTAGCAACATCTTCTTCATGAGTGACTAATATTATCGTATTTCCTTTCTCATAAATATCATTGAAGAGACTCATAATTTCTTCACCAGTTTTTGAGTCCAAATTTCCTGTTGGTTCATCGGCTAGAATAATAGATGGTCTTGTAACAAGTGCCCGGGCACATGCAACTCTTTGACGCTGACCACCGGATAATTCATTCGGTTTATGGTGCATTCTATCGGTAAGCCCTACATCAACCAACGCTTGTTTCGCTCTTTCCTTTCTTTCGTGGGACGAGACTCCAGCATATATCAGAGGCAGTTCTACATTATGCACTGCGTCTGATCTTGCCAATAGATTAAAAGTCTGGAATACAAAACCAATTTCTTTATTCCTTATCTTGGCCAACTGATTATCGTTCATTTGACTCACGCTAATACTATTAAAATCATATTTCCCTGAAGTAGGAGTATCAAGGCATCCAAGTATATTCATCAGGGTAGATTTACCAGAACCTGAAGGACCCATAATAGCAACGTATTCGTTTTTATCAATTCTTAGTGATACATCCCTAAGGGCAAATACTTCTTCCGATCCAACCTGATAGATTTTAGCAATATGCTCTATATTTATAATATTCATTTTTATTCCGTTTTATTTTTTTGCTGTAGTACTTTTCTTTTCCTCCAGCTTCACTTTAGAACCATCATTAAGTTCCCTTGAAATAGCACGATAACTACCTGACACTACCTTTTCTCCATCTTTGAGACCATCCTTTATCTGAATATAATTATCATCACTAAGACCAGTCGTGACTTCTTTCATTTTTGCTTTATTATTCTCAACAACAAAAACTACTTCCTTCGGTTTAGTTGTAACGCTTGTTTTTTTATCTTTTTTATCGATGACATTACTATTTTTATCATCCTGAGAAATCTCTTTTGGTTTATTTTCGTCTCCTCTTGCAGTAACGCACTGAATCGGAACACTAAGTACATTATTTATAGTTTGAGTTTCAATAGTAGCATTACAAGACATCCCCGGTCTTAAACCAGGATCGGGATCAGTCAATCTTATTTTAACATCAAAATTGACTACTTGTTCCTGAGTACCTGTACCGGTTGCAACCGCACTATTTCCAATCTGATATACAGTGCCTTTAAATATTTTATCTCCATAAGCATCTACTTTTATTCTAGCAGTATCACCAAGCGCCACCAGTATAACATCATTTTCGTCAACCTGAACTGTAGCTATTATAGATCTAAGATCTGAAACGGTCATAATATCTGTTCCCTGGCTAAATCCACTTCCCAGAACTCTATCACCTAACTGAACATTTAACTGGCTAATTGTACCATCCATAGGAGAATTTATAGTAGTTTTATAAAGTGACTGATTAGTTTCATTAAGACTGGCCTGCATTTGAAGAACAGTAGCCTGTGCCCCCTCATAATTTGCAACAGCAGATAGATATGTACTTTTTGCAGTTTCAAGATCAGAATCACTTGCAAGTTTTTTAAGATGCAATTCTTTTGTTCTGTTATAATCTGCTGTAATCTTATCCAATTGTGCTTTGTTCATTGCGAGAGAAGATTTAGCAGAAGACAGATTTGCTTCAGCTCTTTGCTGTTGGGCTATATATACGTCTGCTTTAATCTTGATCAGAAGCTGTCCTTTTTTTACTCTATCCCCTTCTTTGACTGGCAGGGATACAATTTCACCAGTTACCTCAGGAGTAATTGTGACCTTAAACTCTGCATCTATTTTTCCGGTTGCGGAAACTGTTTGAGTGATATCCCTTTTAATCACAGATTCGGTCTGAATTGAAATTATTTCTTCTTTACTTCCACCAAGCAGGGCAAAAAGTACTAATGCCAACAGCACGATTCCGATCCCGCCGAATATATATATTTTCTTTTTAGATTTTTTTTGTTTTCCGTTACCCATGGAAAATACTCCTTTGTTAAAATTTATTCGTATTTCTTATAATCAAGGACACCAAGCTGATATTTAACCTGCTCACTTAGAACTATATACGCGTATTCCGCATTTATTAAATTTGTTTGTGCCGTGAGGTAATCAGAATTTGCAACCAAGACGTCAAGCAAAGTACTTGATCCAAGAGCATATTTTTCCTGTTGTATCCTTCTGCTTTCTTCGGCAGCCTCAACATTACCTTTACTAACATCAAGGCTTTTTTCAGCCGCTTGTAAATCCAAATATGTCTTTTGAATATTTCTTTTAATATCTCTTTCAAGATCAGAAAGGTCTGCCTTCGAATTTAATGCACTGACTTCTGCTAACTGCAACCGGTTTTCTGTGGAGAAACCGGAAAATATTGGGATATTTAGTGTAAGTGCAACAGTATAATTTCTATTCTGGAACAATGTATTGACATTATCGGAATAAGTGTAAAAGCTATTATTATTTGTCAAACTCGGGAAATAACCCCCTCGTGCAATGGTTATTCCATTTAGAGCGCTTTCCAGACTTAATTTAGCGCTCTGATAATCATATCTGGCACTTAATGATTTAGTAACTAGATCTGATAGATTCTGGTAATTTGCTTCAATATGACGCCCAATTACATCTTTATCACTGGTTGATAAAGAATCGGAAAAACTATAAGAATCGAGTACATCCAGTCCCAGATAATATAACAGATTACTTTTAGCAGTTTCAAGACTATTTTTTGCTTGAATAACAGCAAGTTCAGCATTCCCAACTTTTACCTGTTGTGCATATACATCAGCAATTGTAACTGCACCCAATTTATTTCTTTCATTTATTGTTTCATAATTCTTCTCATTCCATTTAACATCTTCCTCTTTAACTTTTAGAAGTTCTCCTGCGTTAATAACATCATAGTAATTGGAAATCGTTTGATAAACAATTGTTTGTTTTAATCTGGCGAGTGATAATTGAGCTGATTCGAGATTATTCTTACTCTGAGATATGGTAGCAATACTTGACAGACCATCAAAAAGAGTCCAATTTGTACCAGCGCCAACATTATAACTTCTTGTTTCAGAAATGATTTTAAGATCAGGCAGTGGCAGAAATCCTCCATTAGGAAGAGGCAAAAAACCTCCTTTTGTTTCAGATCGAGTCCATTGCCAGTTTCCCTGCAATCCAAGCGTTGGTAAAAGGTTACCATAAGCAGCCTTAACATTTGACTGGTATGAATCGATACTATTAACAGATTTTTGAAGCAGAGTATTTCTCTGCAAAGCAATATTCACTGCATCTTCAAGAGTTAATAATTTCTGGCTATATCCCGAAAACGATAAGAGAATTATAAAGAAAGCGCTGAAGAATATTCGCATTATTTACTCCAATGAGATAAATGTTTAACTAATACAAAATTATCTTTATTTTTCTAATTTTCTGTAAGATAGTTATGAACGGTATAATAAATATATATACGGTGAAATATCTAAACCGGGATAAGATCATTTTAAATAATTATCCTTAATCTTTATCAAATAATCAAATGCTTCGTCATGATTGTTTCCAATTTTGCCGTCCAGAATAGCCTCTTCAATTGCAGATTTTATTTCTCCAACCAATTTGGAGGGACTTAGATTGCATATTTGCATTATCTCCTCACCATTAACCGGAGACTGAAATGCCCTAAGCTTATCTTTATCCTCCACTTCCCAGACCTTCTTCATTACTTTTTCATAGTTATCAAGATACTTGTTAACCTTTTCCTGGTTCTTACTGGTAATGTCTGCACGGCACAAAATAATAAGGTCGCCAAGATCTTCTCCAGCGGACACGATTAATCTTCTTATTGCGGAGTCAGTAACTTCTTCTTTTGCAAGAGCAATGGGTCTTAAATGAAGCCGCACAAGTTTTTCGACATATTCTATTTTATTAAAGGGAAGCTTCATCTTCTTAAAAATCGACTTAATCATCCTGGCTCCTAATTCCTCATGCCCATGGAATGTCCACCCCGTATCCTCTACAAACTTTTTAGTCTGAGGTTTTGCGATATCATGAAGGAGAGCAGCAAATCTCAACCATATATTATCTGTAACCTTAGAAATATTTTCCACTACCTGACAAGTATGGATAAAAACATCCTTATGATGAAAATCTTTTCTTTGTTCAACTCCTCCAAGATTAGCTAATTCCGGAAATATAATTTCCAGGATACCAGTCTGATTCATATGAATTAAACCAATTGAAGGATTATCCGAAGCCAATATTTTAAGAAACTCATCTGTAATTCTTTCCTGGGATACAATTCTCATTCTTTGCTTAAGCTGTCCAGCTGCCTCGATCATTGAATCATCCAACCGAAAATTAAGCTGTGAGGCAAAGCGGAAAGCTCTCATTATCCGTAGCGGGTCATCATCAAAAGTTATCAAAGGATCAATTGGAGCTTTAATTAATTTATTTTCTATATCATTTATTCCATTATAGGTATCGATCAAATCACCATAATCATCATGATTTAAAGAAAGAGCAAGTGTATTTATAGTGAAATCCCTCCTGCTAATATCATCTGAAAATGAACCATTCAACACTGAAGGTTTCCTGCTTTCCCTTGAATATGATTCTTTTCTTGCTCCGACAAATTCAAGATCATGATCTTTAAATCTAAAATGTGCTGTACCAAAATTTCGGAATACTGAAACATTCTTTACGTTTAGTCTTGCAGCATATCTTTCTGCAAATTCAGTACCGCTCCCTAAAACAAGAAAATCAATCTCCGATATTTTCCGGTTAAGTATTAAATCACGAACAAATCCTCCGATAATAAATACCTGAGTTTTCAACTCATCAGCTGTTTCTGTAGCAGCCGACAAAAAGGAATAGGGTTTCAATTGGAGATCAAAATTCATTGGATTGAAATATTAATTAGATATATAAATTAACCATAAAATGAGTAAATCTAAAGGATATAGCCCCCCTGTTATTGTGATAATTTTTTTTAATTTGAAACATATTTTACATTATCCATGACTTTTAAATAGTTAGAATAAATCCAGTCGGTTTTTAACAAGTGAGATCTCATAAAAATCTGGATTCCATCCTTATTATTGAATCCAACTGCAAGTTCAGCTAAATTTTTTGCATTCTGAAAATCAAGATTTTCCATCATATATCTGGATAAATAATAAGCCGCATAGCTACTATATATATCATCTACTAAAACGTTCCGGCTAAATATCGAAAGGACTTCCTTATATGATTTATGAAGAGATACAGCTAAATCAATAATAACAGGAAATGAAGCATAATTGTATACATTAAAATTGAAACTTTTAAGTAAGGTATATTTAATAGAATCTGAACCAATAATATAGTTATAGATCAAAGAATCATTCTGTGATAAATCAATCCGAAGTTTAGATAAATAATTATAATGCAAATCCGGATCCTGATAGTTAAGCTGAGAGTATTGTATTTTAGCTTCATTGTACATATTATTTCTTATTAAGAGATCCCCTCTCAATAATTCTAGGCTAAAATAATATGAAGTATTTTCATATTTGGAAATCTCCTTATCTATTAAAGTGAGTGCTTCTTTTTCTTTTTTAAGTTCAATTTTAGACAGAACCAGCCCATATAAAGCAGAATAATTATTAGTGATAGAATTAATATGACTATAGATTTTTTCAGCCTTTGAATAATTCTTTTTATTATAATTACTCCATCCTAACTCCAACAGATTTGCAATATATCTCGGACAGAATTTTGAGAATATTGTTTGTCTACTGAAATAATATTGTGCTGTATATTTCTTATCAGTAAGACCAATTTCCTTAAGATATACATAATATTTATCTGCCATATCTTTCAAGTTTATGTTATACAAATCAAAGAAGGGCTTGCCCCCATACCAATCTTTAAATTTTTCAATCCCATACTTGTTTATCAGATAGTTAGTGAAAGATCCTGCATACACATATGACAGACCGGATGTCTGACCAAAAAAGTTGAACCCCTTGTAAAGATTAACTATCGGGAATTTATAATTATTGTTATACGCAACCGAGGCTATCTGATCAATGTACCAGGTATTATAAAGGGGAGCTGCTGCTTCTGCTATTCCTTCAATTAAAGCGGGATTAAAGTCATGAGCAATCCTAAACGGACCTGTTCCAAATGAAGCAGAAAAAATATGAGCAATTTCATGTCTTAAATTATTATCATAACTGCCGGCAGTGGTATAGATCTGATATAACCAGGGTTTGGCTACATCAGCATTTTCAGAACCAAACAATTCACCTTTTTGAAAATTATCCTTAAATATAAATGATGTTATTAAGCGAGGCGGTTCATCCATGAAGTATTTTTTCAATTCAAAATAATAATATTCATGATTAACGATTATGTCTTTCAAAAGAGCAGTGTCAATAGAAGTATCATATATTATTTCAAAATGTTGTGAGTAACATTTTCCCTTAAGAGTTGATTCAATTCTATTTTTTGTAGTTGATAATCCCAGGGAAGATGAGCAATAAATAAATAATAACGCAACAATTGATATAAACAATAAATACAAATATTTGTTTATTCTGGACTTATGAGAGATAATTTTAGTAATTGAATAAAATATTGAAAGAAAGAAAATGATATTTATCAATCTATATAATACTAATCTTAAAGAAACTTCTAACCCCTCGTCATATATAGTCCCCGGATAATATCCTACAAATGGATTATAAAAATAAATCTGGGGATTATAATATATTTCAATAACCGGAATGACAGCAATTGACACCAGAAGAATTACCAAAACTATACGTGGGTATTTTGGAGATATATAAAAGGAAAGTAGTCCAATTGTACTTCCAATTAAAACTGAAGGTGTGGTAATCACAACGTAAAATAGAAATCCTTCCGCAAGTGAGCAAGTAGTTATTAATAATGAATTAATTACAGAAATCACCATTGGGATAATCAGAAGTATTGGAAGGATTATGAGAATCTTATTAAGATAAGCTTCCTTTCTTTTCAGATATGATATTATGAGCAGACCTGATACGATTATCAATAATAATGAATTCAAAGCGGAAAATTCAAAACCAAAAACTGATGTAAGAGGAAGATTAAGAAGCAGAATATTAAACAGAATTATTACTAATACTGCAACGTAGAATCTTTTATCATATTTAAATAACATTGTTTATTAAAATTCTTTACCTTCTATACGTTCTATATCTGCGCCTAAATATCTAAGTTTTTCTTCGATTCTCTGGTACCCCCTATCTAAATGGTAAACCCTTAAAACTTCTGTCGTACCTTCTGCTGCTAAACCAGCCAGAACAAGACTCGCACTTGCACGAAGGTCTGTGGACATTACCTTTGCTCCCATCATTTTTTTAACACCTTTAATTATTGCGCAATTTTCATTTACGGATATATCTGCCCCAAGTCTTTGTAACTCAGGAATATGTTTAAATCTATCAAGATAAATTGAATCCGTGACAGTTGAAATTCCCTCAGACAAAATCATATAAGCAGTCCATTGAGCCTGCATATCTGTTGGAAATCCAGGAAACACAGAAGTAGTAACATCAACTGATTTTATACTGTTGTTAGTTCCATCCAATTCAATAAAATCATTTTTATATAATAAATTGCAACCACTTATTTCAAGTTTATTTATTATAGAAAGGAGTAAGTTCGAATTTATATTATTAAGCCTTACTTTCCCTTTAGTTAGTGCAGCTGCAATAAGAATAGTACCTGCTTCGATTCTATCGGGTATAGTTTGAATATCAGTTGACTCTAAAGTTTCTACTCCTTCAATAATCAAGTTAGAAGTACCAATTCCAGCTATATGTGCTCCCATTTTTTGTAAAAATTGAGCAAGATTCGTAATTTCAGGTTCAATCGCAGCATTAAGTATATTGGTTTCTCCCTTTGCTAATACAGAAGCCATTAGTAAATTTCCTGTTGCACCAACTGAAGAAACATCAAAACTTATTTTAGCCCCTTTCAACCGGGGTGATTTTGCTATAATATACCCTCCTGATAGTTCAATTACCGCACCCATTTTTTTTAAACCTTCAAGGTGAAGATTTATCGGGCGCGGTCCCCACGAACAACCTCCGGGTAAGGAAACCTTGGCTACACCAAACCTTGCCAAAAGCGGTCCTAAAACATATACTGAAGCACGCATTTTTTTTACATGCTCATAGGGGGCATCCTGACTGGTAATATTATTGCTATCAAGCTTTAGTATATTTTCTTTGAATTCCGGAACAACTCCCAAATGATTTAACAGCTTCATCATAGTATACACATCATTTAATTCAGGAGTATTATAAAGGTTATAATTTCCAGGAGCCAGTAGAGCAGCAGGCATTAAAGCAAGTGAAGCATTCTTAGCACCGCTAATACTTACTTCACCATGTAATTTTTTCCCTCCACGAATTACAAATTTATCCAAAAGTTATTCCGATTATATTGATAAGATTAGATTCAGTTTTTACTTATTTTTTTCAATTGCTACAAATGTAAAATTATCCGGAGCACCTCTTTGATTTATCATTTCAGGGAGTGTTTCTTTAATACTTTCCAAATTAATTAGTATTTCTTCCAGTTCATAATCTTTAATAACAGTTGTAACTCCATCAGTACATAAAAAGAATAAGCAATTTACAGTGGTGTTCATTTTGCCCAAATCTATTTCAATCTCAGGGTTATCACCGAGAGCACGCATAATGATATTCTTATTAGGGTGATTTTCTGCTTCATAAACAGACAGCAATCCTTCGTCAATCAGCTTCTGAACAAGAGAATGATCTTTAGTTAACTGCTTCAATTTACGATTTTGTAAAATATACATCCTGGAATCCCCCACATGTCCATAATAAGCTGTATTGTTCAAAAGGAATAGTACTTCAATCGTAGTAGCCATTCCTTTAAAATCGTCACTTAGTGAAGCCTTTTGAATAACACAAGAGTTTGCTTCCTTTATAGCAGATTTAATTCTTTCAAGATAATCAACCTGTAAAGAGGAATTAAAATATTCATAAACAATACCAACACTTAATTTAGATGCAATATCACCTGCTTTATTACCTCCCAGCCCATCACATACAATAGCAAGAATACCACCATCAATTTCATAAATACCAAATGAGTCTTGATTATCAACTCTTTTAAGACCTATATTTGAAACAGAAAAATATTTATAATCCATCAAACCAGCATAAAAATGTTTTAATAATATTACTTAAATATATAAACATTGAATATAAATTGCTCTTCATATTCGTTATTATTTGTCACTTACATAAAATATTTTTCAAAATTAATTGCATAGTGTTTAACAAACTAATAATTTTAAATGAAACTTAAATTGATAAGGATTTTTCTATGAAACTTAACCATCTGAATTACTACAGGCTTCCATGGAATTTAACCGATAATTCAATTTCATGGCTTGAACCTACATCGAAATGCAACCTTTATTGCGATGGTTGTTATAGGAAAAATGATAATTCCCATAAATCTCTTCAAGCCATCGAAGAAGAATTAAACGTATTTACAAGATTAAGAAAATGTGATGGAGTTTCAATTGCAGGAGGTGATCCATTAACACATCCTGAGATAATTGAAATCGTCCGCATGGTCAAAGCTAAAGGATTAAAACCAATCCTGAACACAAATGGACTTGCATTAACCAAGGAACTTCTGACTGAATTAAAAAAGGCAGGTGTATATGGATTTACATTCCACATTGACAGTAAACAGTCACGTCCGGGCTGGAAAGACAAAACAGAGATTGAGTTAAATGAACTGCGTTATTATTTTGCCTCAATGTTGTCTGAAGCCGGAAATATTTCCTGTGCCTTCAATTCAACTGTATATGAAGACACTATGCAATTTGTTCCCGAATTAGTTAAATGGGGGCAAAAGAATATAGATAAAGTTCAGGTAATGGTATTTATTATTTATAGAGCAGTAAATAATACAAAAGTTGATTTCTATCTTGGTTCTAAAAAAATTGATATGGGTGAATTTGTTTATAATGAAGAAATTGAAGAACGGACTGATATTAAAGCCGAAGAAATCTATGAACTTATTAAAAATGAGTACCCTGATTTTGACAGCTGTGCATATCTGAATGGTTCAGAGAAACCAGATTCATTTAAGTGGCTGTTGTCAGGTCGTTTAGGCACAAAGGATAAAATCTATGGATATATGGGAAAGAAATCTATTGAGATTATCCAAACGTTCCACCATCTATTGTTTGACAGGTATCTTGCCTATTCCACTCCTAAAATGACCCGTAAAGGAAAATCAATGCTTCTGCTTGGTCTCTTTGATAAGGGATTAAAAAAAACCTTTCTTAACTTCTATAAGAACCCGCTAAATATATTCAGAAGATTGCACTATCAATCTGTAATGATTATTCAGCCGGTTGATTTCCTTGATGATGGACGCCAGAGTATGTGTGATGGATGTCCGGATATAACTGTATGGAATGGTCAACTAGTCTGGTCCTGCAGAATGGAGGAACAATTAAAATACGGTCAAAATATCAGGTCATTTCCAAAGGATTTGATTAAAAACTAATACAATCTTAATATTCAAAAAAGGAAACCCCGGTTTCCTTTTTTGTAATTACTGTTTAAACCCTCCGTTTTTTTTCCAAATTATTTCTTTTCGAAGGCCTAATCGTGCGCATTTCGAGCGCATTTCGAGCGCATTTCCCTTTAGTAACTCTACTCAATTTGTACTGTAAATACTCTTAGCGCACTACCCGTACGATATCCCTCTATCTGCAAGGATCTATTAAATCCTCAATCCATACTATTTGGACGATTTGACTCATTCATATCAATTTGCTAAACAAAGCTGTTAAAGCTATATTTACTAACTATATTTGAAATTGTATTTTTATAAGATGCGAGAGTGGCGGAATTGGCAGACGCGCTAGACTTAGGATCTAGTACCTAACCGGTGTCGGGGTTCGAGTCCCCGCTTTCGCACTTCTTATCCCTATATTTCTAACTAATATAAAAATTATCACGAGGTAATATTGGAATTTAAGATAAATGATGTAAATACTTCGGAAAAGGAATTGGAAGCTACATTTACATTCGATGAAATAAAAAAGGACCTTGAAACAGAAGTCCAGAAACAAACAAAGAAACTTCAGATTCCCGGATTCAGAAAAGGAAAGGTCCCCCCTGCTCTTCTAAAGAAGATGTTTGGGGAAGCTTTTGACCAGGAAGCTTCCGAGAAAGTTGCCAGTAAAAAATTCTGGGATGTTGCTGAAGAAAATCATCTCCATCCGATAGGTAAGCCTACAATAACCGATATAAAGTTCATTCCTAATGAGAGTCTGTTCTTCAAGATAGTCTATGAAGTCCTTCCTCAAATTGAAGTTAAGGATTATAAAGGATTGGAAATTGAAGTTCCTGATCTGGTAGTAAAAGATGAGGATGTAGATCACGAAATTAAACATATTCTAAAAGCAAATGAAACCTTTGAACCTCTTGATATTGTTACCGATAATAATTGCACCCTGACTGTAGAACTTCAAAGAATTGATAAGGAAGGCAACCCTTATTTGGGTAGTAAAATGGAAACCCTGCAGATAGATCTCGCCAATGAGAGGGTCGCTAAGGAGATTGTTGATAACTCTAAAGGTAAAAAAATAAACGATAGCTTCACTTTCTCTTTTAATGATAAGCATTCTATTAAAAATAAGAGTGGTGAAGATGAAGAAATAACTGAAGTGATAGATTATAAAGCTGTGATCAAGGAAATCAAGAAATCTATCTTACCGGAATTGGATGAGGCCTTAATTAAGAAAGTTACTAAGGATAAAGTTAACAACGAAACTGAGCTAAAAGCTGAAATCAGAAAGGATATCCAAAGATATATTGACCAGCAAATGGATGAAATACTAAGAGGGAAACTAATAACTCAGATAATTAAAAATAACGAATTCAGTTCACCGCAGTCGCTAATCAATAATGTATTGGAAGACTATCTAAAAAGAGAAGAAGAACAGTATAAGAAACAGGGTTATAAAAAATACGATAGAGAAGAAGCGAAAAAAAGACTCGCTAAATCAGCTGAGGTTGAAGTAAAATGGTACATACTAAAGGAAGCCATCCAGAAACAGGAAAATATATCCCTCAGTGATGAAGAATTAAATCAACTCGCCACCAAGGATGCCGAACAGACAGGCATTGCAGTTGATAAGCTTCTTAATTATTATAAATCATCCAATTATGCAAGTAAATTTGTAGAAAATAAGGTCTTTGATTTTCTTAAAGAAAATAATAATATTAAGAAAGTAGAACCTGATAAATCTCATATTCACAATCATGAGGAGCACGAACATGAATAGTAACATAGAAATATTTAATCAGCTTGTACCTTATGTAATTGAACAAACCGGGCGCGGTGAGCGTGGTATGGATATTTATTCCCGTCTATTAAGGGAAAGAATAATTTTCCTCGGTACTGCTATAGATGATCATGTAGCAAGTCTTACCATTGCCCAGCTTATTTTTCTTGAAGCTGAGGATTCTGAAAAGGATATAAATCTTTATATCAACTCACCTGGCGGAAGTGTTTCTGCGGGACTCGCAATATACGATACAATGAAATATATTAAACCGAGCGTAGCTACTATTTGCGTTGGAATGGCAGCCAGTATGGGTGCTATTCTTCTAGCTGGAGGTGCTGAAGGTAAAAGAACCTCTCTGCCTAATTCTAAAATTCTTATCCATCAGCCATGGATAGGCGGCTTACAGGGACAAACTTCCGATATCGAAATCCATGCGAGAGAAATGCTTAAAACGAGAGATACTCTCTATAAAATTCTTGCAGATCATACCGGTAAATCAATGGAACAGATTACGCACGACTGCGATAGAGACTATTTCCTTACCGCCGAGGAAGCTAAAGAATATAGGCTTATTGATAATATCCTGTCAAAGCGTATTCCACTTGACAAAAAATAGATTCTTAAAAGGCTGTCCCATGACAGCCTTTTTATTATTCACCTTAAAACCTTCAACCGCAATTCTTTCACCCTATCCAGTCTATCACCTAGTTTATTCTTTACAAAATCTGAAAGATTTCTAATTCCTAATATTTCATCACACAACTTAAGTGCTTTCTGCTTGTCCCCCATTTTTTCATATTGCTGGGCAATTAAGTGCTTCAGAATAATTTCATTATAATGATTCATACTATTCAGATTTGTGTAGGAATTCAGAATCTCATAATAATTGTTTATTGCCATTGATCTGT